>NZ_JAQFUL010000156.1:0-5010 GCF_027716265.1 Bacillus cereus group sp. Bc031 | reverse complement strand
AAAAATAATACTTTATCTTTTCAACTTGAAACTTTCAAACATATTTTACCTAGTCTCGAAATTAATTCTGTTGGTTATGAGGAACAATTTCATAAGTTAATGCAATATATTTTGAATGAACATTTTAATACATACAAGGAAGTTGAATCTTTAAGTGCAATAAGGACCTCTACACGTGAAGAATTATATAGAAGGATATGTATAGCCCATGATTACATAAGAGCTTATTATGACAAAACTATTAAATTAAATGACATTGCACGAATTTCTTGTCTATCTCCAAATCATTTATTAAGAACATACACACAAATATATGGTAAAACTCCTCATCAGCATATTTCAGAGTTTAGAGTAACAAAAGCAAAACAACTATTATCAGAATTAAGTAATAATATGACCGATATAACCTTTAAACTTGGATTTCAAAATCCTGTATCCTTTAGCAAAATGTTTAAGCAACATGTTGGCATATCTCCTAAAGAATATCGAAAAAAGGTGATATTGGATAAGAAAAATTAGGTAAAATAATTTATCCTTTTAATAATAAGATATTTTGAAGGGAGCAAATTTTTATGGAAACTAATATAATCCAAAAAATTGGACAAATTGGAGTACCTGTAAAAGATTTAAATAGAGCACTAGATTTTTATAAAGAAAAATTAGGTCTCTCACTTTTGTTTAACACTAATAGTATGGCATTCTTTGAATGCAACGGATTGCGTCTCATGTTAACACTTCCAGAAAAAGAGGAATTCGCTCTTTCAAGTTCAGTAATTTATTTTGAAGTAAATAATATTAAAGATACTTATGAACGCTTATTAGGTAAAGAAGTTACTTTTATCGACGAACCACATGTTGTAGCTAAAATGGGACAAACAGAAACATGGATGGTATTTTTTCAGGATACTGAAGACAATACTCATGCATTGCTGAGTGAAGTAGAAGCTTAAGAAAAACAAAAGGAGACCGTCTAAATAACCCGCATGGTCTCCTTCATTTTATGTTAGCCTATGTAGTTCTTCATAATCTAGAGTTAGTTTTTAACTTTACTACTTTTTTATAGAGTAGTATTTTTTATGATATCACCGTAACAAAAACGACCATTATTGTTACAATAATTAGTAATAAACTTTTAGTCTAATTAACTTGCATAACGAGCGTAACAAAAATATGTAACAATATTATTTGTAACAATATCCTCATTGAATCGTTTTTGATACAATTTTTAGTAAGGGAGATGATAAACATGAAGTTTGGTTATATGCGTGTTTCTACATTAGACCAAAATTTGGATCGCCAAAAGAAACAACTTGAAGAGTTTGGATGCGATCGTATTTTCTTCGAAAAAATAACCGGTACAAAACGAAACCGTCCAGAGTTAAATAGTATGCTAGAATTTCTTCGTCCAGAAGATACAATTGTTGTAACAGATTTAACTCGATTATCACGTTCTACAAAAGATCTCATTGAAATCACGGAACATATTTCTCAAAAAGGTGCTCACTTGAAAAGTTTAAAGGAATCATGGCTCGATACAGCAACAGCACATGGAAAAATGTTATTTACTATTTTCGCTGGTATTGCTCAATTTGAACGAGATTTAACTTCTGAGCGGACCAAGGAAGGGATTCAGGCTGCAAGGAAGCGAGGGAAACATCCTGGAAGACCAAAAATGGATGAGGAAAAGATTGATTATGCTTTATATCTTATTAATCAAGGTATGAGTCGTACAGATGCTGCAGAGAAAGCCGGTATCTCTAGAATGACTTTGTATCGCAAGATGCAACAAGATACTATGGCCAACTGATAATCTAATGAAGAAACTGAGTAGTTAAATTAAATAGTTTACAAAGATGTTAGCATGACAAGAAAATACTTCAACCTAACATCCATTGAGCTACGGCATCCTATAGACAAGGTATTTTCTTGTATTTTAGAAAGGAGAAAACTATGTCTTCAAAACGTGCAAGAGAATTATTGACGTCAGAACAGCGTTTAGAGTTTGCATCTATTCCAGAACAAATTAGTGAGTATGAATTAGGAAGTTACTACACCTTGTCCCCTCATGATATAGAAATTATCAAGCGTCATCGTCGAGATCATAATAAGTTAGGATTTGCTTTACAGCTTTGTGTATTGAGATTTCCTGGTTGGACCTTATCAGATATTCAACATATACCCGATTGTGTTGTGAATTATATAGCCAAACAACTCCAAATTAATGCGAAAGAAATACATATATATGCAGAACGTGAGCAAACGAAACATGAGCATCTCGAAGAAATTAGAAGAGAATATGGATTTCGGAACTTCACCATTCGTGAATATCGTGTTGTGTCTCAAGTCTTATTACAATATGCATTAGAGAATGAGAATGCTCTACATTTAATTCAGATAACCATTGAAGAATTAAAAAAGAGAAAAATTATTTTACCAGCTATGACAACAATAGAACGAATGGTATGGGAAGTTCGAAGACGTGCAGAAGTAAAGATTTTTCGATTACTTAATTCTTCTCTAGCTATGGAACATATTCAAAAATTAAACTGTCTTCTACTTCCGATGGAAGACAGTACCAAAACATATTTGGCATGGTTGCGAGAAATACCAAGCTCTCATTCCCCCGATTCTTTTCTCAAAGTAGTTGAAAAACTTGAATATATTCGAAATTTACAATTGCAAATTGACACAAAGACCTTACATCCAAACAGATTACGACAATTATCTAAAATTGGTTCAAGATATGAACCCCACTCTTTTAGAAGGTTTGATGATTCTAAAAAATATGCTATTTTGGTTGTTTATCTTCTAGAATTAATTCAAGATTTGACGGACCAAGCATTTGAGATACATGATCGTCAGATTATGTCTTTATTATCCAAAGGAAGAAAAGCGCAAGAAGAACGACAAAAACAAAATGGGAAATCAATTAATGAAAAAGTGGTTCACTTTGCTAACCTCGGAGAAGCGCTCATTAAAGCTAGAGATGAGGGTACAGATCCTTATATAGTATTAGAAATGATAATGCCTTGGGAAAAGCTAGTTCAATCTGTAGAAGAAGCAAAGCAATTAGCACGTCCAATCGACTATGATTATCTAGACTTATTAGAGAAGAAATTCTACACATTGAGAAAGTATACACCCCTCTTGTTAAAATCATTTGAGTTTCATTCTACGAAATCAGCAGAGCCCTTAATTCGTGCAATTCACACGGTTAGAGAAATGAACGAAACAGGTAAACGGAAAGTACCGGAAGGTGCCCCTCTTGATTTTGTATCAAATAGATGGCAAAAGCACGTATATGATGAAGATGGAACCATTAACAGGCATTATTATGAAATGGCTGTTTTAACTGAACTACGAAATTCTATTCGGTCAGGCAATATATCTATTAGTGGTAGTAGACAACATAAGGATTTTGATGAGTACCTTATTTCAAAAGAAGAGTGGAACGAGATTCAGCCTGGAACATCCGAGTTAGCTGTTAGTCTATCTGCTCATGAATATTTAGAAGAACGAACATCTTCATTATTAAAACGCTTAAAATGGGTGTCAAATCATATAGGCGAATTAAATGGGGTAAGTTTAGAGAATGGTAGACTGCATTTAAGCCGTTTGGAAAAAGATACACCACAAGAAGCAAAAGAATTTAGCTCATCTCTTTATGACTTACTTCCACGTGTGAAGCTCACTGACTTATTAATGGAAGTAGCTCATTGGACCGGTTTCCATGAACAGTTTGTTCATGCTTCAACCAATCGTATTCCAAATGAAGAAGAAACCACTATTCTAATGGCTGCGCTTATGGCATTGGGAACAAACATAGGTATGACAAAAATGGGTGAAGCTACACCTGATATTTCCTATAGACAAATGGCAAATGCAACACAATGGAGGTTATATGAGGATGCAATGAGTAAAGCACAATCTGTACTCGTTAATTTCCATCATAAATTATCTCTTTCCTCCTATTGGGGAGATGGAACAACATCTTCATCAGACGGCATGCGTGTGCAAATTGGTGTTTCTGCACTTCATGCAGATGCTAATCCTCATTATGGTACTGGAAAAGGTGCTACAATTTATCGTTTTGTCAGTGACCAATTTTCAAGTTTTTATACAAAGGTTATTAATACAAACGCTAGAGATGCTGTACATGTCATTGATGGACTCCTTCATCATGAGACAGATTTAGCGATTGAAGAACATTATACAGATACAGCCGGTTATACTGATCAAGTTTTTGGTTTAGCCCATTTACTTGGTTTTCGTTTTGCACCGCGTTTACGAGATCTAGCTGACTCAAAGCTTTACACGATAGGAAAATCTAGTGATTTTCCACAAATAGAAAAATTATTGCGCGGTCAAATCAATATAAATGTTATTCAAAAAAATTACGATGATGTATTACGATTAGCTCATTCTATTCGGAAGGGTACTGTATCTGCTTCTCTTATTATGGGAAAGCTTGGTTCTTACGCTCGGCAAAATAGCTTGGCTACAGCACTTCGTGAGATGGGAAGAATTGAAAAAACAATTTTCATTTTAGATTATATCTCAAGTGAAACATTAAGAAGAAAAATTCATCGTGGATTAAATAAAGGTGAAGCTATGAATTCTTTGGCTAGATCTATTTTTTTCGGAAAACGTGGCGAATTGCGTGAACGTGCGCTTCAGGATCAACTTCAAAGAGCTAGTGCATTAAATATTATTATTAATGCCATTAGTATATGGAATACGGTATATTTAACCAAGGCAATAGAATATAAAAAAGAGAACGGTGTCTTGCATGAAGAATTGCTACATCATATTTCACCGCTTGGCTGGGAACATATCAACTTTCTTGGTGAATATAAATTCAAATTTAAGCAATCAACTACATTAGAAACATTACGACCACTCCGAAAATAAAACACAAAAGCCGAAATTCCTTAACGTGGGAAAATCGGCTTTTTACCTTCCAAAAAATGTCTTAGCGTGGGTTTTATGTCATTTGGTTGGCGGGACCCC
>NZ_JAQFUL010000155.1:0-5160 GCF_027716265.1 Bacillus cereus group sp. Bc031 | reverse complement strand
CCTGGTGCCGGAGGCTGTAGTCATACAGCTGGTGTGAAAATTCAATTAGAGTATGACTTGTTGAGCGGAGAGTTTTCGGGGTACAGCCGAGATACGTGTAAAAATAGGTCATAGGCTTACTTTTATTTCCAATGTGATTTCGTCTAAGCTTTCATTTTCACTTTTCATGTAAACTGTGGATTTGAAATATATATGCTATAATTCAGTTAATATTAATTATATTCTGGAAATTGAGAGGTAACTATATGCCAAATTCACAAAAACTTTTAATGCTTGATATTTCATACTATGAAACTTTTTCTAAACGAATTGATACCTCGTGGGGATCATTATTTTGTAATGAAAACCAACCCAATTATTATGACTCAAATCATGCACATATTATTGATGAGTGTTTACATCCGCAGTCAGTTATAGACGAGGTTATTAGCTATTATCAGTCTAAAAAAATTATACCAAGGTTTTACATCTATAATTTAGAGAGCCAACAAAATCTAATTACTGAATTAAAAGCAAGGAATTTTAGATATGAAGAACTCGTTAGTCCTGTTCAATTATGGAATAATAGAGTGATTGACATTCAGAATAATAAAAGAGTTACTATTGAAAAAGTAACAAAAGAAAATTATCAAGAAGCTTTAGATATAGAGAGTAGTATTAAAGAGTTTGGAGGTAAGGAATCGATTGAGAAAGTTTATAAAGAACAATTTAATCATTCTTCCTTCACACATTATCTTCTTCGGTTTGACGGGATAGCTTGTTCAACTGCTTGTATTTTTGAAGATGGGGAACAAGCTCGAATGGAAAGTGTAGCTACAATTAAAGAATTCAGAGGTAAAGGCTTGATAGGTGAAATTATTCAATTTATACAAAAAGAAGTAATAAATAGAGGAATTAAAAAACTTTGGGTTTTTCCAATAAATGAATCAATAGAAAAAGTATATCAGAAGTATGGATTTCAAACCGTAAAAAAGTTAACAAACGGACATGCGTTTTTAAGTGGGAAAAGTATTAGAGAAGTTCAAGAATAATTCTTATTGAACTAACGGGTGCATTTGTGGAATCAGCTTCAATAAAATGATCAAATTTTTTATAAAGAAGTGAATCGATTATATTAAATAAGAACATGTTTTGATTAACATGTTCTTTATATTTGCTTCTATATCATGGTTGTTGATAGTAATTTAATCAAACTTTATTTTAAAGCTACATAAACAAACGTTTATTTGAAAAATGAGAACTAGAATAAAATAGTCATATAACTATTTTAATTAGACATAGCATTCTTTATTCTGTAGACGGTTTGCCGAGTTATACCGTTTTCCTTTGCAATATGAGAAATGGCTTCGCCATCATTTAACATTTCAAACACTTGATTGTACACTAGCCTTTTTTGAGGGTCTTTTGCTGTTGGAGAATAGATGGTTGGTCTTCCTTTATAGACACCTTTCTGTTTGGCTATTGAAATTCCTTGTGCTTGTCTCCTTTTCGTTTCTGTTCGTTCCTGTTCCGCAATCATAGCCAAAATTTGAATGATTAAATCTTTGATGAATTTATCCAATAAAGAGTTTCCAATTGCTCCTGCCATAATAGGTAGGCTAGTAATAATTAACTTTACTTCCTTTCTCTTTAGATAATTAACAGTCTCAATAATTTCATCATAATTACGCCCAAGTCTGTCGATAGCTTCTACCATAAATGTATCTCCACTTCGAACAAATTGTAACGCCTCCTGAAATGCTTCTCTATTATGAACAGATGCACCAGATTTTTGTTCCGTGAATATTTTTTCTGCTCCAAATTCCTTTAATTTTTGTATCTGTCTATTTAAATTTTGATCTAAAGTTGAAACTCTAGCATAAGCAATTTTCATTTTTCGAAATTCACCTCATTTTTCAATCTATTATCATACACCCTAATCATACAATTCGAACCGAGCATTTTCAATAACTAACCAATGGGTGATTAGGGTCTACCCATAATAGACACAGATAAACTCTTTATCGTAAGATGAAAGAGTTAGATAACCATTTTGGATGTAATTCGAACTAGGAGGAATGAGAGTGACTTCAGTTGAACGTACAGCATATCCCAGATTTAAACAAAACTTAACTAAGAAAGAACTTGCAGCAATTTATACGATTACACATGAAGAAAATATATTTGCACATCGTGTAGCACGTGGAGAGAGTTCAGTTTTTATTTGTTTAGCCATGTTAAAGTCTTTTCAACGATTAGGCTATTTTCCACGTCCTAAGGATATTCCACCAATGGTGCTTCAACATATTCGATCATGTCTTAATATATCTAATGAAATAGAACTTAAATTCAATCCAAAAGTGATGTATCGACATCAAAAAGAAATTCGTCAATATTTACAGGTATATGCATTTGGAAAAGATGCTTTGCATGTAGCTACAAAGGCTATCTATAATGCTTCTCACGTGATGGATCATCCTCCGGATTTAATTAATGTTGCAATCGAAGAATTAATTAAAGAGCGCTATGAATTACCAGCATTCAGTACTTTAGATCGACTTACTCGTCGTGTCCGGACATTGGTTAACGACCAATTATGTCATACAGTTATGAATCGGTTGTCAAAACAAGAAAAACATAAACTTGATGAATTACTTTATATCGCGCAAGAAACCAAGCATTCTGGTTTTAATTATTTTAAAGAACTTCCGAAAAGTCCCTCAATTTCTCATATGAAAGAGCTACAAAACAAACTAGATTTTATTACATCTTTTATATCAAACATCGAGGAGCTATTAAAAGAGATTCCAAATTCTAAAATTAAACACTTTGCATCAGAAGCACTAGCTTTAGATGCATCGGAAATAAAAGACTTTCATATGGCCAAAAGGTATATGTTGTTATTGTCTGTTATTTATCGTTCACAAATTGTAACAAGAGATAATTTAATAGAGATGTTTTTAAAAAGGATTGCTAGAATACATAAAAAAGGAAAAGAAGAATTGACTCTTTTACGAGAACAGCAACGTTCTATAAGTGAAAATCTTATTTCTATATTGAGTGAAGTTTTACATACGACTCATATGTATGATGATACCAACATGATAGGCAGTAAAATAACGGAGTTATTTGAAGAAAAAGGCGGTGTCGATTCCCTACAACAACATTGCTTAGCTATTTCTGCATATAACGGGAATAATTATCTTCCTTTATTAGAAAAGTTCTATAACAGTCACAGAAAGACTTTATTTCGATTGATTTCATTATTAAAATTGGATTCAACGACTCAGGATGATTCTCTTATAAAAGCTTTACAATTTTTGTTGCTAAATGAAAATCGAAGAGTAGAACAACTTCCTACTAATCTTGATTTATCATTTGCAAGCGAGCAATGGAGACAAACTCTTCGAGTTGGAAAGGATTCTAATTTATTGTATCGTAAACGTCTTGAAATCTGTATATTTTCCTATTTATCTTCCGAATTAAAGACAGGTGACGTAAGTGTACAAGGTTCTGAAAAATACGCTGATTATAGGAGACAGTTACTACCTTGGGATGAATGCGAACCGCTAGTTAAGGAGTATTGTCTAGAACTTAATTTCCCTTCATCTCCTACTCATTTTGTTAAACAACTTAAACACAAGTTAACTTCTGTCGCCAATACGGTAGATTTAAATTATCCGAATAATGGCCAGGTAATTATAACAGAAGATGGAGAACCTATTTTAAAACGATTAGCACGAAGAGATGTGTCTACAAGTAGTAAATTGTTAGAAAAAGAAATTATACAACGTTTACCAGAACGAACTGTATTAGATATACTTTGTAATGTAGAACATTGGACTCATTGGACAAGACATTTTGGCCCTTTATCCGGATCTGATCCTAAATTAGAAAATTCAACGGAACGCTATATTGTTACTACATTTGGATATGGATGTAATTTAGGACCAACGCAAACATCCAAGCATATACGTAATACCATGACAGCTCACATGCTTTCTTTTGTGAATCGTAGACATATTCATATTCCGAAATTAAATGCTGCACTTCAGGATGTTTTGAATCAATATAATACATTTAGTCTACCAAAACTATGGGGAACTGGAAAAGTAGCATCAGCTGATGGAACAAAACACGATATGTATATAGAAAATTTAGTATCAGAATACCACATTCGTTATGGCGGATATGGAGGGCTTGCCTATCATCATGTTGCGGATAATTATATCGCTCTTTTTAGTCATTTTATCCCCTGTGGTGTTTGGGAAGCGGTATATATTATTGATGGGCTATTAAAAAATAAATCTGATATTCAACCAGATACCCTTCATGCTGATACACAAGGACAATCTACACCTGTATTTGCCTTATCTTATCTATTAGGAATTAAACTTATGCCTAGAATTCGCAATTGGAAAGATTTAAAATTTTTCCGACCAGATAAACATACGCATTATAAACATATAGATCCTTTATTTAAAGATGTAATTGATTGGGGGTTGATTGAAACTCATTGGAAAGATTTGTTTCAAGTGGTTGTTTCAATTAAGATGGGAAAAATATTACCTTCGACGCTTCTTAGAAAATTAAGTAGTAATAGTAAGAAAAACCGATTATATCAAGCATTTCGAGAACTTGGAAGAGTGATTCGAACAATCTTCCTTCTTCAGTATATTTCAGATATGAAATTACGTGAACAAATTACAGCTAGTACCAATAAAGTCGAAGCCTATAATGGTTTTTCGAAATGGTTGTTTTTTGGTGGCGATGGTATTATTACGGAAAACGATCCAATTGAACAGGAAAAACGTATAAAATACAATGATTTAATTACCAATTCTGTAATTTTTCAAAATGTAGTAGATATCACCATGATTTTATGGCAACTAAAAAAAGAAGGTTATCGCTTTTCACGCCAAGATTTAGAAAGGCTAAGTCCTTATATAACTAGACATATAAAACGATTCGGAGATTATGTAATTGATTTACAAAAAATCCCCCAACCAATAGAAGAAACGATTCCTCTATAAGCTAAATAGGTCATAGTTGGAAATAAAAGTAAGCCTATGACCTATTTTTACACGTATCTCGGCTGTACCCCTTTTCTGATGTGAAAATTGAACCAGGAAAACGAAGTGATCAGGCATATGGGGCGACTCGAATGGACATGACACAAAA
>NZ_JAQFUL010000154.1:0-5261 GCF_027716265.1 Bacillus cereus group sp. Bc031 | reverse complement strand
CTTCTACTCTCAAGTTTTAAAAAATAAGTCCGATGCCAAAAGGCATCGGACTTATTTTTTAAACTTGATGGCTATGAGCGTGAATGCTGCCTTTTTTATTTCTCTACTATTTCAAACTTCTCTACAATCATTTTTGCGGGATAGCTTTCAAGCATTTGAGAAGACCATACTTTTATTTTATCCCCTATTTTTAATTGATCATATGCATCTTTATCCTTAAAAATTAGGACTATATCTGATGGATAATCTTGATTCATTTTTTGTTCTATATAATTTTGCAACTCTATTTTTGTCTTAAATGTTTTATCACCGACAAAAAACACCGTGTCATTTCTTAATATAATATATCCTTCTTTAGTTATTGCTTTTACCGCTACTTGTTTTGTAGTACACGCTGATATTACGAGTAGAAATGCACTTAAAAATATATACATAGAAATTTTCATATGCCTATTCATTCCTAACCCCTTATCCTACACTATTTCTGCTTTAACACCATCTTCTCTTCATACTTATCATCCCATTTAATCACAATCTCTATCGGTTCATCTTTAGATAGAGGCGCACAACTTACACAAGAAGACTTCATTTCAATCTTTGCTCCTTTATGATTTTCTGACGTTTGTGTCATTGTGCTAAAGGCTCCATTAATAGCAATCTCTAAATTTTTAAATTCTGTATTTCCATCTCCGCCCTTATACTGAAATGTAAACATTCCATCTTCACTGTCATCCTTAATATGGCCTTTATATTGTCCCGTCCAACTTTTGCTCTCGCTAGAAAAAGTAACATACCAAATCGAGCAGCTTCCTAAAAAGAAAATACTAATGAAAAAGAATAATGCTCTCTTCATCATGCCCCTCCATTCAAATGCACTTATTTATTGTCTATTTCTTCCTTCTATTATACTATTAAAATACAGAATTTTCTAAAATAGGAGGTTTATATGTTACAACAACAGTTAGAAGAAATTCGTAATAATAATTACATGCTGGATAACAAAGTTAACATTGATTCTTTAAGTTCCAATATGCTTGAACATATCGGTGTTACTGATAGCTATTTAAGAGACAAACTTATTTACTCTACTTTTTATCATCTCATCAAAAAGGAATACCTTTCACACACGCAATTACAGAAACTACTATTAGAAAGCATCAGTAAAAAATATTTATTGTATAAGATTCATTCGGCTGATGAAGATGCGGTATTTACGCGAGCATTTACAACATTATTAATTGCCCTCATTATTGATGCTGATACAAATCATAATTTCTTATCACGGACTGATATTTCAAATGTAAAAGATCAACTAATTCTATATATGAATAACGAACATGATTTCCGGGGATATGTGCAAGACCACGGCTGGGCACATAGTATCGCTCATGCTTCCGATACATTTGAAGCGCTTGTTCGTAGTCCTAAACTGGAAACCTTATATTACGAAGAAATATTACAAACTTTATTAAACAAAGTCTGTGTCCATTCTATTTACTACAAATATGAAGAAGACGAGCGTCTCGTTTATCCGATTGTGGCAATGCTACAAAATGGTCTAAAGGAAGAAGTACTCCTATTAGCCCTTCATGACTTAGTAGCTCAATTACCCGTCAAAAAACAAACATTACATATTGAATCGTACGAGTACTTATACGGAAATGTAAAATCTTTCTTACGTAGTTTGTTTTTCCGACTACGCACACTGTCTATATGTGAAGAAACCGAATGCAAAATTGAAAAATTGCTACAAGAACTTCCAAAATATTATTAAAAAAAGAAGGCCACTTAAAAAGTACCTTCTTCTATTTCACTAATATTTAATTGAAATTTCACGATCCAAACTGAGAAAAGGTGGACAAGAAGCGCAAACGCCATACATGCTCCGCTTAAAAAAGTTAGTATAGGATGCGAATACACGTGCCCTAATCCATAAGATATTGCCACGAAAAACATTGTTATGTAAATATAAATCGCTCCATGTATTTGCCTCATATAAAACCTCCTTTCCCCATATTATAACATAAATTTTCTGATTATTCACATTAATAGACTGTAATTAATATTTCTCAACTGTTACACCTCTAACAGCAGCCTTAATATATGGTGCTCCTTGTAAACTTTGTAAATCCTCTGTTTTACCTGTTACAATTACACCTTATATTGGTAGGTCTTTTGGTTTTCTGTTTTTTATTTCTTTATAGTTTATCCTAAAAGATTCTTAATATCCCACTTTTATTTTCACTTAAAGATATCCAAATACAGCTTTTCTACATTTTTATCATAATAAAAAGCACATCTATTTTGATGCGCCCTTCACATATACTTTAGTAACATATAAATCATTTTTTGAAACAAAAACTCTCACTCAGATGACCATTTTACGGTTATAAAATACCAATCTATTATTTCATC
Organism: Bacillus cereus group sp. Bc031; assembly: GCF_027716265.1. Lineage (NCBI taxonomy): Bacteria > Bacillati > Bacillota > Bacilli > Caryophanales > Bacillaceae > Bacillus > Bacillus cereus group sp. Bc031. The sequence continues at coordinate 2,846 of NZ_JAQFUL010000154.1, read as the reverse complement.
GCATCCTTCACAACATCTTGAATCATAACGACTTCTGTTTTCATATCAACAGAGGAGACTTCCTCATCAATACATTCATACCAAAATTCCAAATGCTTTTTATCAATTTCATGATGAGAATTTTCGACAAGAGCCCCGCCTTCTCCTTGCACAGAATACCAATATAAGTACTCTTCTCCATCTCTTATTTCCCGAAAAATTGTCTCAACGTACATCTTTTCGTCGTTTAATGTCAAAAGTACTTCTTTCATATTGTCATTCAGAAGCTGCATCCATTCATCTACACGATGACTTTTACCAGGCTTTACTTTAAATCTCGTTAATTCCACATTCATTTTTTATTCCCCCGTTTTCTTCCGTACAAATAATCTATATTCTATTGGATTATGAAAACTTAATTTGCTAACTAATTTTCGCGAAGAAATATTGTCTACATAACAATCCCAGCACGGTGTAATATCATTTTGTATGCAATGTTCAATGAACCGTGTTGCAACAGCTTGGGCTAATCCTTTCCCTTGATATGCTTTATGCGTCACAATATCAATTTCAGCGAATCCATTCCCACTAAATATTGAAACACATTCCGCTACAATCATTCCCTCTTGTTCTATACAAAATCCAAAACCACCGTTTAAAAATGTTTCTTTTGATCCCCAATATTCTTTGTAATACTCCTCTGTAAATTCACTGCTTCGTTCTATATCTCTTCTATCAATACGCTTCACTTCATATGTATTTTTGTTACAATCTCGTTTTCTCCCTTCAAAGGTTACACTTTGAAATTTCATTCGCGGAATGTTTCGAAGTACATGACTAAAACGCTCTTCTATCATCATTTCCCACTCGTCACTCGAAGTGAACAATGTAAATCTCTTCTCTGTTTTTTCAATAGACGTTTTTATATACGAAAATAAATCTTCGTTATAATTTTGATCATCCGTATGACCAAATACATAATAAATGCCATTCGCTGTACGAATGAGTCCTGCTGTTAACTTCTCGTTTACAAAAACCTCACCATCTATCATTTGATCACATACCGCATAAGCAAACGTCGTCGTTTTTGTATGACTTTCTAAAATCGGAAGGATTTTTCTATACTCGGCTACAGATAATTTTTTCATAATTGCTCCACTTTAATCGTATCCGCCTCTATATGTTCAAAACAAAGATTTACCGTTCTCTTTAATGCTCTCGTTCTATGAATCGTACATGCCGGAATTAAAATAGAATCATTCGGCTTTAATACCGCTGTTTCTCCATCTTCAAAATCAATAAGTAATTCTCCCTCTAACACAATAAATAATTCATCCGAATTAGAATGATAGTGCCAATCATATTCACCAGTAAATACAGCGATTCGTAAGCAATGACTATTCACATTTGAAACAACGAAGTTTTTATGTTGATCTTGAATGTCTTTTGTTAATTCTAATAAATTCACAGTCTCCATATTTCGTCCCACCCTTTCATTAATCGTTCTTCTGAAAAAACTAATTTAATCTCCACCGCCTCCGCAATCTCCTCCGCCATCACTTGAGCTACTACAATCACTGCTACTGTAGTCACCGAATCCACTTGATGAACTTGAGGCGTATGAAGATTTTTTGCTCATTTTTCTTTGCTTATCTTTCTTACTTTCATGACTAGGCCATACTTTATTAAATAATATAAAGAATAAGATTCCTTCTACCATAACAAGTGTAACGCCAAAAATACCTTCAATAAAATTAGGGGTGATCCCCAAACTTTTAACCATTCCGCATAAAAACACACAAAAAATTACGTACAAGAACATACAAATATACCGAAATGTTTTCTCTATCATAATGACTATTTTTTTAGAAAAAGGTATGTTCTGTTCCTGTTTTTTCTTTATATACTTTTGTCTCTTCGCTTGCTTTTTCTTCCTCTTTTTGCTCCCCACCCAATCCCCTCTTTTGACTTTTATTTTTCATTTAATTCCAAATTATCACAAAAAATAACATTATAACAAGCTATATTTCACGTAAAGTTTTGTTTACTTTTTGTAAAGCTTTATTTACTTATTACCTAAAAATGGATATAATAAATGTAACAAATTTATAAAAAGGAGACTTTTTATATTTGATTAAAAATAAGGTAAAACAATTCCGCGTCGTTAGAGACATCACCCAAGAACAATTAGCTTCCTCTGTTCAAATCACTAGACAATCCCTCATCGCTATCGAAAAAAACAAATACAACCCAAGTTTAGAATTAGCATTGAAATTATGTGAGTTTTTCAACTGTAAAGTAGAAGATTTATTTCAATTAGATAAAACTGGGGAGGAAAAAGAATGAAAAATACTTCTAATCAAAAGTTCATTTCACATCTTACTCTTTTATTGTTAGGATCATCATTACTTTATTTCAATAGTAACGACGAAGAAAAGATTAGTTCTGTCCTTCTATTCGTTGGTGTATACATACTCTTAGATTTAATACTATTAGTAGTGAAAAAAATATTCTTTAAGAAAAAAAAGAGCGTTTCCGAGAAATATCCATTACCTGAGATGGATGAAAGAATCGAGAAGATGAGTTTAAAGCTTATGGCACAAATTTTCGGTCTCTCTCATTTAGTCGGCTCTGTGATACTATTTATTTTATATATCACTGACAAAAACTCGATGATACGAGTTGAGTATGCCTTATATTACTTGTTCGGCATTCTTTTCTTTACAATGATGTTCGGATTGAAAATTGTAAAGAAACTAGATAATTAACCCAAATAAAAAGCCCCTCCTTATGAAGTGAACCCTGAAAACGGGACACTAATCAAAACACCTAAACCACTTGTTCCCTAAATTCTTTAGGGGATAGGT
>NZ_JAQFUL010000153.1:0-5277 GCF_027716265.1 Bacillus cereus group sp. Bc031 | reverse complement strand
AAGTACATTACGTGTTTTTTAGTTTGTTTGAACGAAAGTTCATTTTGTTTTCGTTCTTAAGTTGATGGGCATGGGGTAGCATCAGGATTATGCGGATTTACAACGTTAAGACAAAAAACCTTGTATCAATAGAGTACATTCTATTGATATATAATTGTACTTGAAAAATCACGTCTCTTACTGACCTTAAATTCAAAAAATCTAAACAATCTGCTTTTAATCGGTTTACGATGACATTACCAACCATAAGCATCCCCAGCTGTCCTTCTCCTTCAGCTTCTGCTCTCATCATCCTTGCCATCAGTGCAACATCACTTTCGGTATATTTCACTCGTTACACCTTTATCACTCCTTTTATTGAATTATATGAACAGTGCTCAACAAAAATACGTTGTTGTCGATTCCTAATGAACCTGTTTAAATATGAAAAAATCAGGGAAACATATGAATGATAAATGAAGGAGGAATGCAATTATGGCATCAACACCATATGACCCATTTAGACAATTGGTAAATATGCGAAGAGATTTTGACCGTATCTTTTCTGAATTACCGTTTGATTTTGGAGGGGATAAAAATCACTTTGGAAACATTAAGGTAGATGTTTATGAAACTGAAAATGAAGTTGTGGCAACATGTGATATACCTGGACTTGAAAAGAGCGAAGACGTGAACATTGATATTGAAAATAATGTATTAACCATTAGTGGTTCTATGAATAAAACAAATGAAACAAAAGAAAAGAATATGTATAGAAAAGAACGTTACACAGGCAGTTTCCAACGAGTTATAACACTTCCTAGTCCTGTAACTATTGAAGGTGTATCTGCGACATACAAAAACGGTGTGTTAGAAGTAAAAATGCCAAAAACAACACCAAATAATAAAAAGAAAATTGATGTGGATTTTCATTAAAAATGGGCGATTTATATCAAGTGATGAAAGAATTCGAAAGGGACTATTTAGAGGAAATATCTAATATACAGCCAGAATTAGTGGACCTGCTTATACTAACTTGTCATTCTTCAGAAATTAAAAAAAAAGCTATATTAGATGAACTTACTCATAACATTAAATTATCATATATGAAAAATAATATGAATAATCTTTCGATTAGCAATCGCTGAATAAGGACTGTCGAATACGACAGTCCTGTTATTAAGGGTAGCATCAGGATTATGCGGATTTACAACGTTAAGACAAAAAACCTTGTATCAATAGGGTCTACTCTATTGATATGGAATCAATAATACGTAAAATAAGAGTTTTGAATGTATCATATGACTTGTCTCAAAACCCTTATCGTTGTTAAGTTAGCCTTTTTTTCTTCTCAGAATTGCTTAACGTTGTAAATCCGCATTTTCGGGACTGTACCCCTATTAGAAATAGTAAAAAGAATCTTCAATTTAAGATCCTTTTTTTATGCCGATAACGAAGATTATGTAAATGAGCTGTCTATATGGACGGCTTATTATTTTTTCGCTTAAGATTTTCCCCTTGTTTTTGGGTGGAATGGTGAAGGCTGGGGTGAAGCGTAGCGAGGGGCTAGCCCCTAAATATGCATCAAATACATATTGCAAAAGAATAATGTATCGGTTGGGAGAACTGGGTGGTTCGGCTGGTACAATTGCTTGTTCAAGTCGAGCAACTTAAATTCTCGTTTTTGGTCTGTTCGGCTTGGCGAAAGTCAAAAACCAGCCGAAAAAAGTTTTGCAAGGAGGGAGCAAAGCGGACAAGGTGGAGATTTTTTGAATGGGGTTCTCAAAAAATACTACCTGTTCCTTTCGGAACTTTTAACCCTATATATAGAGTGAGAAGAGAGAGACTTTTAAAAGTGTAAAAAATGTTGATATATCAGTGTTTTTAAAGATTTTCGTGTGTCACAAATTTGTGACACGTGTGTCACAAATTTGTGACACACGAAATAATAAAAAATCGTAGTTATCGATTTGATAACTACGATTTTTATTTTCAAAAAAACTTATTAGGTAAATCCTTTAAAATAGGCATCTTCATAGCTTTATAAAACATAACTTTTAATGCTTCATTTACATTGTCCTTATCTCCTGCATAAACCACATGAGGATTAATAAATACTGCATAAGCTTTAGCATTATTTCCTTCAACGCCTGAATCACCTTTAAATAAAATTCCTTTTTTAACTAAAGAATTGATTACTGTACTTGTAGGTTGTCTAGAAGCATCTATTAATTTTGCAATCTCTGTAATATTTGCGGGTACAGGGTTTTTCGCTTTAATATCAAGAACAATACAATTACTAGAAAAAGCAATATAAGGAATTATTTCAGTTAAAAAAATCTTCTCCCTATCTGTTAAATATTTTTGCCTATACAAATAGCCTAGATTCTCTTGCATTGATTGAGCAAACCTCACTTTCGATTGAGGACTCTTTTTAGTTCCTATGTAAATCTCTTTACCACCAGTAGCTTTACTTAACACCTTTAAAGCTTCATCTACTGCGTCTTGATCCATCCCATGATGTTCTTCTTCAAATTGTTTTTGCTCAATCTCTAAATCTCTTTTTCTCGCTTTTTGTTCAGCTTGTCCAAAGTTAATAATCTTTTTTGTCATGTGTTGTTGCTCCTCTCATTTTGTGAGCACCAACATAAATACCAAAAATCATAATTATGGTATTACCCTAATAATAAAATTATGATAATCTATAAACAGATATTGATTTTTAGGTATTTTCGTTGAATACCCTTTGAAACGAGCCATGCTCCAACATGGCTCGTTTTTATTTTATCACACATATAATCCCAAGAAATGGTCAAACAAAATTTAGAGAAACTTTTACTCACTTTGTTAAAAACGCTCCATGTCATGTCTCCGTTGTTTATGCTTCAGTTCCTTCTTGTGTTCACGTTCAAATTGATTGTCTACACCATTCATATCCATTTCATTCTTAACAAGTCCTCTAAACGCCTTAAAATGCTCTCCAAGGACTTTTTTCGTGTTGTGGTATAAAACCTTTATGTTTTCCTTTAAATCTCCTATATGGGCTTTTAACGAGCTTATTTCCTTACGTAGTTTTCTATTCTCATCTTCCAAATCTGTATTTTTGTTAATAGCTTCAACCAAACCATCTGCTAAACTATCAACTTTACCTTGTAATTCTTTATTTTCTCGAACTAAATCTGTACGCTGCAAACGATCATAATCTTTTTTCACTGAATATCCAGCATTAATCATTCCTTGCACTCTTTTTAATTCTTTAGTTCCAACAATCCAATTCCCTGTTGGTTTTTCTACTTTTTCTTTTTTTAAAAAACCTTTATTAATAACCTCTATTTTCTTTTCTCTCTCAGCTTTAATCTTAATTTCTCCTGGCAATCGTTCGTTCATTTCCAGTAATTCATTTTTCTTTTCAAAAAGCTGGTTTTCCAAAGAAAGAATTTCCTTTTCTAAATCCTTTTTTTCTTTGTATTCATTCACGTCTTTATAATTATTTGAACCAACTAATTTCCGTTCAATACCACGCTTTTTTAACATTTTTTCTAATATCTTCACTTCTTTTTCTCGCCAATCATCAAAAGGACGAGTTTTATCTAATGTTGGATCTTGTTGTGTAATGGCTCGGTCAAATGATACTTGTTTTTCAAGTCCTCGCTTATACCCACTCGCCACAGGCACAAAATTCAAGTGCATATGAGGGCTAGCCTCGTCATTATGAATGACCGCATTGTAAACTTTTAAATTTGGATTTCGTTTCTCAAAATCCTTAAACCACTCTAACAAAATTTCATTTGCTTTTTCATAATCGGCATTGGAAATGAAATTGTTCAAATCACCAACTTGAATGATCATTTCTTGCTGAAGCGCAGTTTTTTTACCGAACTGAATGTGTTTATAATAGTCATCAATTTTTCGGTCGTTACGTTTTTGTTTAGCGTTATAGTTCTCCAATACTTCTCCAAATTCTTCTTGATATAATTCCTTTAAATCTTTCTGAACAAGATATTTATTATCATCAGATTTTGAATAATCTATATGCGAATTTCGCTCTTTTTCCTTCTCGCTCATTGTCCTGTTATTATGTTTAATATTGGTTTTGTTCGTTGCTTTTTTGAGAGAAACTGACATGCTCATGACGAATCAACTCCTTGCCTCCACTATACCAAAAGCTTTGTTACTTTGGCAAAGTAACCTTTTCTGTATTGTGACATTCCGCTATGCTCCATGTACACAATGAAAAGGCTCTGCGAGGCTGTTTTGGCTATCGCCAAGCCATGCTTTGCATGACAAAAAACAAAACCTTGGACTCTGTCCAAACCTGCTGGGGAACTCTTCCCCAGACCCCCTTAATCCAACTCCCCAACCCCTCAATCCTTGAGGGGCTCCCTCGCCGGTTGGCAGGGTCAAAAGGATACCTTTTGACAACCACAAGAGGGTTGCATAGTGAGTGTGTCAACTCCTTATCCTCCCGCCCCCTTACGGGTTTCGGTCCGGTACCGTTGACACACGCTATGCAGCTACCTCTACCTAATTAAAAACCTAATTTTCTACTCAAGTAGCACTACATAGGTTCCCCGCTCTTTTGATTTATAAAATCAACATTCTATGAACTTGTTATTAAGGGATACCACCAACATTTTGGAAAAAACCACGCTAAGAGTATGCAAGATTTTATGCAAAAAATCGGAAGACATAGGGAACTATGGGGAGGCCGAAAAGCCCGCCATAATAGGAATGTATAAGAAGATGCATAGAATCATAGAAAAAGACAAAGGCGGATTCCTTGTGAGAGTAGGGATCCGCCTTTGTCTTCACTACCGATAATGAGACGTTATGTATACTAGAAATGAAGCAACTAAACAAAACAATACCTATCGTACTGCTTTATGGACAGGAACACATTTACAAGTTACTTTAATGAGTCTCAATGTTGGCGAAGATATTGGTTTAGAAATGCATTCAAACGTTGATCAATTCTTACGTATTGAACAAGGCCAAGGGATTGTTCAAATGGGCAAAAGTAAAGATAATTTAAACTTTAAAAGAAATGTCTATGATGATTTTGCAATAATGATACCAGCTGGAACATGGCATAATCTAACCAATACAGGTAATATTCCTCTAAAACTTTACTCGATATATGCTCCTCCTAATCATCCATTTGGTACTGTACATGTAACAAAAGCTGATGCCATAAGCTGAATTAAACTATTAGGGGTAGCATCACATGCCCATCAACTTAAGAATTTTCACTACCCCCAAGTGACAAAAAACGTTATTCTTTCTAAAAAGCTAGCTAGA
>NZ_JAQFUL010000152.1:0-5499 GCF_027716265.1 Bacillus cereus group sp. Bc031 | reverse complement strand
GAACACGGAAGTTAAGCTCTCTAGCGCCGATGGTAGTTGGGACCTTGTCCCTGTGAGAGTAGGACGTCGCCAAGCAACTAAAAACACAAGTCTTTTGACTTGTGTTTTTTCGTGTTTGGTAAACAATATTATACTGTTTCAATTATAGACGAACGTTGTATTCTGATGTCTTAATCATGGATATAGGTTCATCATACGCATTGAATATAAAACTATAATCGTTATTTGGCGATATTGGTTTAGTTTCTAATTCATAATAAATGTGACTGGGGCATATTGCGTTTTTTAACTCATCAATTACTAACCGTGCAAGATAATGAGGAGAATCACTAAATTGCCAAGCTGTAACAAATCCTAGTTTTTTACGGTTTCCCCAATAAGTATCCTAGTTACCTCACTTTAATAAATAGTTTAGCCTCTTTATAATTCTTGGGGAAGGTCTTTATATGCTGTGTCTTTGTACGCATTTGAAACTTGTATCTGTGTGTCGCGAATTAAGAAAGATAGTATGTTTGGAATGAATATGGTTTATAAAAATATACGATCCCTATACAGCATTGTCCAGTAGACATCTAGATTAATGGAGGGATGTTTAATTTTTAAATTGTGCCGTACGGTAAAGGCTAAAAGTGCTTGAAGGATATTCAGAGGGATTGCCACTATGCTATATTCAAGTAAGACAGAGGTGAAATGGATAAAAAACCGATATTTCAACTTGAATATCGGTTTAATAATATGTGACTTATATGAATCTATAGCAATACGAAAAGTGTAAATAAGACAGCTAACAAAATGCGATAGTATGCAAAAGGTTTTAAACCTATCTTCTCTAAAAGCTTCAGAAAAGTTACTACTGCTAGCATTGCTACTATAAAAGAGGTAATGAACCCTACTGCAAACATAGGGATGTCATCGACACTTAAATACTTCCAGCTTTTTAGTAAGTCTAAGCCTGTAGCCCCAACCATTACAGGAAGAGCTATTAGAAACGAGAACTCTGATGCAGTCTTATAATTTACTTTTGCTAATAGACCTCCAGAGAGAGTAGATCCTGCTCTAGAAAAGCCAGGGTATACTGCTAAACATTGAAATAATCCAATTGTTAATGCTTGATGGTATGTTAAATCGTCCAGTTAGCAGGCGGTTGCCTCTTGCTTTTTTACTTCTGCAAAGATCATAAGAATTGCCCCTGCTACAAGTCCAATCACAACAGTATATGGCTGAAATAAGTAAGTTTTAATAACATCATGTAGTAGTAAACCAGCAACTACTGCCGGAAATACGCCAAGAAATACATGGAACGCGTTGAATTTATTCTCCTTCCGTAGAAGAGGCTTAATATTACATAAAGATACGAGACGTTTATGATATAAAATTGCAATAGCTAAAATTGCGCCTAGTTGAATAACAATTTCAAATGTTTTCGCTCTTTCTCCTTCAAAGCCTAATAAATGCCCGACTAATATAAGGTGGCCGGTAGAAGAGATAGGTAAAAATTCAGCTAACCCCTCTACGATACCGAGTATGAAGGCAATAATGATATCGCTCATAGTTTCACTCCTAAAAATTAATGAATGTCTACTCTCTTAAAATAGAATAGTGTTGCGATAAATCCGAAAATCGTTGTTGCTGCAATGATCATATAAGAATACTCTGGTGGATATGTGGGTTGTAATTCATTATTTGCGATATCTAAAGTGGCGATCCAGGGAAATAAATCTTTATGTTTGGAATTTACGAGCATAAGATTAGTCATTGTAATAATGACTGTTAATATAATAGGCGGTACATAGCTCTTCATTACAAGAGTTAATAGAACAATAGGTGAAGACAATAGAAAAAGAAGTCCACCACAGGTTAAAAATTTTAGGAAAGAACCTAAAAGTAAAGCAGTGTTAAAACCAGGGAAGTTCCCCAATAGCCCTAATATTAAAGTAAGCGACCAAGCAACTAAAGTTAGCATCATGATCCAAAGGAAAAGAATGATGAACTTACTTATAATAAAACTAATACGTGACACGGGGATAGTTAGTAAATTTTTTAATGTGTCTTCTGCATATTCACGGGTAAACAGATAAGCAACTACTACTCCATATAAGGGGAACCCTATAACTAAAGTAGTGTATAAGTTAACTTCAGTGAATAATTGATGGAACCAAATAGTCGGAGTTGGCTGTTTGGTTTTTATATGTATATAAGAAGCTACTACGACTAAGAAAGGTGCGACACCAGCCCCAATAATACTAATTAAAAACATATTAGAGCGTTTTAGTTTTAATAGTTCTGTATAGAGTAGGTTAACCAATTGTTCCACCTCCAACTAGTTTGGTGAAATAATCTTCTAATCTGTCTTCGCTCATCATCATTTTTAATACTTCAATATCATTTAGAACAAACGTTCTGTTGATGTATCCTTGTTGCCCGAAATGAGAGTAAATGCGAATATTCCCTTCATCATGTACCTCATAATCGAAAATTTGAAATTGATTTTCTAATAACATCGTAGCCTTACTGTCATTATTCACCTGAAATTCTATGTATTTACGGTTTGCTTTGCGTAGCGTATCAAGAGAAACTTCTTCTAGTAACTTTCCTTCGTGAATAATTCCGATACGATCAACTAACTGTTCTACCTCGGCTAATATGTGACTAGAAATGAGTATCGTTATATTCCTTTCTTGAGCTAAAGAATGAATAAGTTTTCGCATTTCTTTAATCCCGATGGGGTCTAGTCCGTTAGTTGGTTCATCTAATATAAGTAGTTCGGGATAATGGAGAAGGGCGCGTGCAATTCCTAAACGCTGCTTCATGCCTAAAGAATACTTTCCCACTAACTTTTTTGTTTCATGTTGCAAGCCTACTATTTCTAACGCTTCTTCAATAGCATTCTTTTTGTGAACCCCAATTATCTTTGCGTTAATTAATAAGTTTTCTTTTGCAGTTAAGTTTTCATAAAACCCTGGAACTTCAACGATAGAACCAATTCTACTTAAAATATCTTTTTGATTTTGAAATAAGTCCTCTCCGAATATTTCGATAGTTCCACTTGTAGGCTTTATAAGACCGAGTAGCATACGAATGGTTGTTGTTTTACCAGCACCGTTACGACCTATGAATCCATAAATCTCTCCCTGTTGAACGTTAATATTTAGATTATCTACGGATTTTTGATTGCCATATACTTTAGTAAGATTAGTTGTTTTTATAATTGTATTTATAGGAGACACCTACTTTCTATAAGTTCTTACTTACATGATAAGCAGGAAGGTTTAACTGCATATTAATCATTTCTTAACTATTTCTTAAAAGTATTGTGTTTTGGAATGGAAAATCCAAAAGTGGTTCTTTCCCATGGATTACTTTCAACCCATATATGCCCGCCATTCTTTTCAACGAGCGCTTTAGAAATAGAAAGTCCGAGACCGCTACCACCAAAAGAGGAGTTTCTTGATTGTTCGCTTCGGTACATTCGCTCAAATATGTTTTGCAAATCATGTTTTGGAATACCAGGGCCTTTGTCCCAAATAAGAAGTTCATATTCTGTATCGGTTTCTAATAGTTCGACTCCTACTGTTTTCCCATCCTTTCCGTAATAAATAGCATTTTTCATTAAATTACCTATAATTCGTATAAGGCTAAGTTGATCTGCCATGATAGGAAAAGTAGATTCTGGTATGAGAATTTGTAGTTCAATATTATGTTTTGAGAGCTCAGGTAAAAATTCAATCAAAACTTCTCTAGTAACTTCAGAAAAGTCGAGTTCTTCTTCTTTTAGTGGAAATTCGTTAGCATCTAGCTTCGCCATATTGAATATCTCATCAACTAGGTGCTTCAAGTTATTTGATTTCATATAAAGTATTTTAAGATATTCTTGCTTTTCTATTTCAGAAGCAGCAACCTCATCTTTTAAGGCATCAATATAGCCAATAATGGAGGTAAGTGGTGTTCGTATATCGTGCGAGATACTAGACAGAAGTTTTTTTCTAGATTCCTCAGACCTCTTTGCTTCAATCCGAACCTTTTCTAATTCAGCTATTAGTTCGTTTATTGAAAAAACGATATTATGTAATGAACGATCATTGCTTGTAAATTACCTTTTAGTACACGACTTAATTTAGTATCTATTGATTTGCGGTGCTGAATGAATTGTATTCTTGAAAAGAAGAGATACATTGTAATTAAGATAAGGGTAATAAATAAAGATATTTTTACCCTTGGGTCCATTTGTATATTTAAAAGCCCGCAAATGATAAGTTGTAATGAAATAAGGAAAAGGGTTTTATCAGTCTTCAAGCTGTTCACCTACAAACTTATAACCAATTCCCCATACAGTCTGAATGAATTTTGGGTTGGAAGGATCGACTTCTATTTTCTTTCTAAGTTTTCGAATATGTACCATAACGGTATTGTCATCTTCTATATAATTATCGTCCCACACATTTCGGAAGAGTTGTGTTTTTGTAAATACTTGTCCTGGATTTGAAGTGAAGAATTTTAATAGTTCCAGTTCTTTTCCGGTTAAGTTAATTTCTTCTTTGTTTGTATGAACTGTATATGTATTTAAATCAATCAATAGGCCTTTAAAAGTTAGAGTTGTTTTCTTTTGTATATTAGCGTCACTTCCAAGAACTAAAAAACGCCGCATAAGAGCTTTTACACGTGCAATGACTTCATGAATACTGAAAGGCTTTGTAATGTAATCATCAGCACCAATGCTTAAACCTAAAATTTTATCAACTTCATGATCTTTAGCGGTTAGCATTAATATCGGTACGTTCGTTTTATCTCTAAGCTTTCTACATACTTCAATACCATCTACTTTCGGCATCATAAGGTCTAGTATAACGAGGTTATAGTTGTTTTGATTAAATAATTGTAAGGCTTCATCGCCATTAATCGCAGTATCTACCATATATAATTCTCGTTCCAAATATATTTTTAATAAATTTCGGATTTCTTTATCATCGTCTGCTATAAGGATACGTATATCTTTCATATCTTCACCTGCTTCTAATAGAGTTCATTGATAGTACAACAACCCCCTAATTATATAATATTATTTGTTAAAATAAGGTTAATAGTTTTGTTGGAGGGAAATGTCCACGTAAATTAAATTGAATATGTGTTGCAAGAATGAACTAATGAGAAGCAGAAGGTAGTTTCCGATAATGAATTTTTGCGGGGATGTATCTAGCTAAAAGAGCATAAAAGCATGTAATTAAATATCTTTATAAAAAGGTATTGACGATTGCTACTTAGAGGTGTAATATAGAACAAGTCGCCGATGACAACAACGTCGAAAGCGACAAACGAAATAAAAAACTTAGTTGACATTGAAAGATGAAAATGTTAACATAAGGAAGTCACAAATGAGCGACCAAGTAGTTCTTTGAAAACTGAACGAAACAAACAACGTGAAACATCAATTTTTATTTTAGATGCTAGACAAACTAACTTTATTGGAGAGTTTGATCCTGGCTCAGGATGAACGCTGGCGGC
>NZ_JAQFUL010000151.1:0-5539 GCF_027716265.1 Bacillus cereus group sp. Bc031 | reverse complement strand
GGGGTAGCACCAACAAAACGCGAATTTCGTACGCTAAGAGATTTTTCACAGGAAAAAAGCTGTTTTCCTGTATCAAAGGAATAATCAGCTTTTTTATAGTATATATTAAACTTTATATATTGTTAGTTAAATTATGTTCATGAATTATTTGTTATTTAAAATAGCTTTTTGGGCTTTTTCTTTATCATCAAAATGTATTGTTTTATCCTTTAAAATTTGATAAGTTTCATGACCTTTACCTGCAATGAGAACAATGTCATTGGATGAAGCCATTTGTATAGCTTTATTTATAGCCTCCTCACGATTAACCTCTAATTTATACTTTGAATTGTTAAATTTCAACATACCTTTTTCAATATCTTTAATAATTGTCAAAGGATCTTCAGAACGCGGATTATCAGAGGTTACAAATACAAAATCACTGTAGCTACAAGCAATTTCCCCCATTACAGGTCGTTTTTTTGAGTCTCTATCTCCTCCACAGCCAAAAACAGTGATAATTTTACCTTTTGAAAATTCACTTATTGTAGACAGTACATTTTCTAATGCATCAGGTGTATGAGCATAATCAACTAATAAGAGAAAATCTTGGCCTTCATCCACGAGTTCCATTCTACCTTCGACGCTTTTTATACTAGATAGGCTGTTACTAATATCCTCAAGTGGAATGCCTTCAATCAATGAAGTTGTTATTGCTGCCAATGCATTATAAACATTAAATCGTCCAACTAAGTTGAGAGTAATTTCTAATTCCCCATTAAAAGAAGAAACTAAAAATCGAATACCTTTTGGACTTAAAGCTATATTCTTTGCTTTAACATCAGCTTCATTATTTATTCCGTATGTAATAACTTCAGCGGAAGTTAACTTTTGAAAATAATCTACTGACTGATCATCTGCATTAAGAACAGCAAATTTTTTATCTATGGAAGAAAATTCATTCCCAAGTCTTGAGAAAAAAAGACCTTTTGTATACTTATACTCTTCAAATGTTCCGTGATAATCTAAATGATCTTGAGTTAAGTTTGTAAAAACAGCAGTTTTAAAATTGCACCCCATAACTCTATCCATATCTAAACCTTGTGATGTAACTTCCATAACACAATACTCTGTCTGATGATCTTTCATTGCTCGTAAATTTCGCTGAAGAATTGGCGGCTCTTGAGTGTTTATATCAGTGGGATACAATTCTGCACCAATTTTTATTCCGTTATTCCCCATGAGACCTGTTTGAAGTCCATAGTCAGCCAAAATTTTCTCAAGCAAATACGAAGTTGTTGTCTTACCGTTTGTTCCTGTAATTCCAATTAGTTTCATTTCATCAGATGGGTATCCATAAAAGTGCGAGGCAATAACAGCCATAGCATATCGTGCATTCTTAACAAATATTTTAGGAACATTGATGTTTACGTCTCTTTCTACA
Organism: Bacillus cereus group sp. Bc031; assembly: GCF_027716265.1. Lineage (NCBI taxonomy): Bacteria > Bacillati > Bacillota > Bacilli > Caryophanales > Bacillaceae > Bacillus > Bacillus cereus group sp. Bc031. The sequence goes on along the minus strand of NZ_JAQFUL010000151.1, from coordinate 4,116 downwards.
ATTAATGCTACCGCTCCGTTTTTCACTGCATCTTCAGCAAAATGATGCCTATCCTCAAGAAACCCTTTAATACTTGATACACATATAAATAAATTTCCTTTTTCTATTTTTCTAGAATCCATTTGTAAACCTGTAATTTCTGTATCCATGTCCCCAACGGTCTTTTTAACCAAAAATAGACTTGCTATTTCTTTTAGCTTCAAAATAAACACCTCTTCAATAATTATTCTACCTTTTCAGTTTAACATTTTATTATATTTTATTTAAATTCTGAATTAATTGTATGATACAAATTTTCTTGCCGGATGCATAAATAACAGCACCAAAAACGACCGTTTATGGGACTTGGTTATTTTTTAACAAAAGCGTTTAAAAACTATCCATATTAAGTACCAAAACTCATATCCAAAAACAAAGTTCCTTATTTTAATTCAACTAGGTTTTTGGTACTATTTTAATAGATATATTTAGATAGGAAGTGAAACAATTTGATTTTTGGTTATGCTCGTGTCAGCACAGAAGAACAAAATCTCGATATGCAAATAGATGCTTTGCAACAATATGGTATAGATAAGCTATATCAAGAGAAAATGACAGGAATAAAAAAAGATCGTCTTCAGCTCGAAGAGCTGTTAAAGGTATTACGTAAAGGCGATAAGATAGTTGTTTACAAACTTGATCGAATTTCTCGCTCTACAAAACATCTAATTGAGTTAAGTGAAAAATTCAAAGAACTAGGTGTAGATTTTATTTCTATTCATGACAACATTGATACATCTAATGCTATGGGGAAATTCTTCTTTCGAATGATGGCAAGTATTGCAGAATTAGAAAGAGATATTATTAGCGAACGTACCAAAACAGGATTAAATGCGGCTAGAGCTCGTGGAAAAAAAGGAGGAAGACCACAAAAACATACAGATAAGGTAGAAATGGCTCTTAAAATGTATCAAAGTAAAGAATATAGCATTAAACAAATTACAGAGGCTACTGGTCTAAGTAAAACAACATTGTATCGATACATTAACAAGTAACCTCATTACTTTTATAAATGGAGGAAATGTTATGAGAGGAAAAGAACTTCTCACGCCTGTACAAAGGGAAGAACTATTACATATTTCTGTTGAAACAGAACATGAGCTAGCACTGCATTACACATTTTCTACAGAGGATCTTGAAATCATTAATCAACATCGTAGAGATCACAATCGCTTAGGATTTGCTGTTCAGCTCTGTATCTTAAGATATCCTGGATGTACTGTTACGAATATGCCAGCAATTCCTGAAGGACTCTTAAAGTTTGTTGCTAAACAAATTGGTGTCGACTACATGGTCTATGAAGCATATGCAAAACGAGAACCTACTAGGCGAGAGCACTTAGAAGAAATACGTAAAGAATATGGATATCGTAACTTTACTATTCGTGATTATCGAAGGATTTCTAAATTTCTACAACCATATGCATTAGAAAATGGAAATACAATGTATCTGATTCAAACTGCATTACAAGAACTACGAAAAGAGAAAATTATTTTACCTGCAATACCAACAATAGAACGAGCTGTATGGGAAGTACGTAAGCGCACAGAAGAAAAGATTTTTAAAGTACTAACCTCCTCTTTGACTTCTTCGCAACAAGAAAAGTTAGATAGACTACTCCATCCAATGCCTAATACTTCAAAAACTTATTTATCGTGGCTAAGAGAAATACCTGGCCAATTTTCTCCTGATGCATTTCTAAAAGTAATTGAACGCTTAGATTACATAAGAAGATTGACATTAAAGCTTGACACCAAAGGTTTACATCCAAATCGAATACGACAATTATCTCGAATAGGAGTAAGGTATGAACCCTTCTCGTTCCGACGATTTCACAGTACCAAAAAGTATGCAATCATGATTGCATATTTAATAGATTTAACACAAGACTTGGTTGATCAAGCATTTGAGATTCATGATAAACAAATCATGAATCTTCAACTAAAAGGAAGAAAACAGCAAGAAGAAATTCAAAAACAGAATGGAAAATCAGTTAATGAAAAAATTAATCATTACGCGAATTTAGGAACGGCTTTAATTAAAGCTAGACAAGAAAATTTAGATCCATTTTTATTATTAGAAACTGTTATGCCTTGGGAAACATTTTTGGCTTCTGTAGAAGAGGCCAAAAAATTATCTCGCCCTATGAATTATGATTATCTTGATTTATTAGAAAGTCGTTATAATTATTTACGTAAGTATACGCCAACATTACTCAGAGCTTTAGAATTTCGCTCTACCAAGTATGCGAACCCAGTTTTATTAGCTTTAGATACTATTCATGAGTTAAATGAATCTGGAAAACGAAAAGTCTCAGAAGGTGCTCCATTAGGCTTTGTTTCTAAACGTTGGGAAAGATATGTATATGATGAAGATGGAAGTATTAATCGGCATTTTTATGAATTGGCTGCATTTACTGAACTTCGAAATTATGTACGTTCAGGAGATATATCTATTGTAGGAAGTAGACAACATAAAGACTTTGATGAATACCTTGTTTCACAACAAGAATGGACAGAGAGTAAGGATACTGGTACCAGATTAGCAGTTCCGGTTCAAGTAGAGGAGTACATAAAAGAGCGCACTGAAACCCTTTTACATCGAATTCAATGTTTTTCAGAGAATGTAAATTCTTTAGAAGGCGTAGATTTAGAAAAGGGCAGTTTACGTATTCATCGTTTAGAACGAGATGTCCCAGAAGACGCCAAGAAATTAAGCGCTAAGCTATACAATATGTTACCACGTATCAAACTAACAGATTTGCTGTTAGAAGTATCGAATTGGACTGAATTTGAACAGCAACTGATTCACGCATCAACAAATAAACCGCCTAAAGGCGATGAAATTATTATATCCCTCGCTGCAATGATGGCGATGGGAACTAACATTGGTCTAACTAAAATGGCTGATGCTACTCCAGGTATCTCCTATCATCAGTTAGCTCATGCTAGCCAGTGGCGAATGTATGATGATGCTTTTCAAAGGGCTCAATCCATACTCGTAAACTTTCAGCATAAAATTCCTTTATCCTCTTATTGGGGAGATGGAACTACTTCATCATCAGATGGAATGAGAGTTCAAATTGGGGTATCTTCTCTCAGTGCTAGTTTCAACCCACACTATGGGACAGGAAAAGGAGCAACCATTTATCGATTCGTAAGTGATCAATTTTCTTCTTTTTATACAAAAGTGATTAACACAAATGCTAGGGATGCTGTGCATGTTATCGATGGATTATTACACCATGAATCCGATTTAGTTATCGAAGAGCACTACACAGATACAGCTGGTTATACAGACCAAGTCTTTGGCTTGGCTCATTTATTAGGGTTTCGATTTGCACCTCGCTTACGCGATTTAGCCACTTCTAAATTGTATACAATAGGTTCCCCTAAAGAATTCTCAAATATTGAAGCTTTAATACGGGGACAAATTAATATGAAGTTAATTTATGATAATTATGATGATGTTTTACGGTTAACTCATTCTATCCGAGAAGGTAAAGTATCGGGTGCATTAATTATGGGGAAATTAGGGTCTTATACTCGTCAAAATAAAGTAGCAAAAGCTTTAAGAGAAATAGGAAGAATTGAGAAAACAATTTTTATTTTAGATTACCTTTCAGATAAAACAATGCGTAGGCGTATCCAACGAGGATTGAATAAAGGAGAGGCTATGAATGCACTAGCTCGAGCGATTTTCTTTGGGAAACATGGTGAATTACGAGAACGAGCGCTACAAGATCAGCTTCAAAGAAGTAGCGCACTAAACCTTTTAATTAATGCGATTAATGTATGGAATACAGTTTATTTAAGTGAAGCAATAAAAGTTTTGAAGAAAAAAGAAAAATTTGATGAAGAGCTATTAAAACATATTTCTCCATTAGGATGGGAACATATTAATTTCCTAGGAGAATACCGATTTAATAAGAAAGAAATTGCACCTTTAGAATCTCTTCGACCACTACAAACAAATTAATAGTAAAAAGCCGATTATCCCTTAGCGTACAGAAAATCGGCTTTTTCTATGTGAAAAATTGCTTAGCGTACGAAATTCGCGTTTTGTTGGTGCTACCCC
>NZ_JAQFUL010000150.1:0-5884 GCF_027716265.1 Bacillus cereus group sp. Bc031 | reverse complement strand
TTTTCTCTCATTATACAAGAAAGACCCTATAGAATAGACTTTTTTTTAAGTGTCTATTCTATAGGGTACATTTTAAGTCGTTAACTACCTTTTCATTATTGTTGCTCGTTCTTTAATTTTGCATCTAGTACAAACGTGCCAAATGGGATAACTGATGAAACGAATGCCCCAAGTGCCCATAAAATTGATTTACGGTGTACGATTGTTACTTGAATTACTGCGAAGATAAATAAAATAAATAAAACACCGTGAGCCATGCCTGTAATTTTAACAGCTGTTGCAAATCCTGCGAAATATTTTAATGGCATTGCTACAAATAATAGTAGTAGAAAAGAAATCCCCTCAATAAGTCCAATTGCTCTTAATCGTCCGATTGGTGTAGATAACATGTAAAATAGCCTCCCTTAACGTATGCTTGTTTATAGTAAATTTGTATTCTTTTTTAAAATAAAATAGTCTATTTTGTTTCATTATATACAAAAAGAAAGTTTACACTACGAGAATAGTGTAAAGTTCAAAATATAGTCACAAAAGCATGGTAATTTAAATAAAAACCTATTTGAAGTGTTTGACTTCAAATAGGTTTTATGAGTGGAAATATTAAACAAGTGCTCCTTTTTTTAGTACGAACTTCTCTACAACCTTTGCTACACCATCGTTCATATTTGTATCTGTTACATAGTTTGCAATTTCCTTAATATCATCAGGTGCATTGCCCATTGCAACACCAAGACCGGCGAATTCAATCATCGCCTGATCGTTATAGCTATCGCCCATTGCGATAACTTCTTCGCGCTTAATGCCAAGTTTTTGGATTAATTGGTTTAAGCTCGTTCCTTTTGTAACACCGGCTTCAGTAAACTCTAAGAAGAATGGTTTAGAACGCATAACGCTTAATTGTCCTTCTAGTTGTTTTTGTAATTTCTTTTCTACTTCAACAAGGCGTTCAGCTTCTTTATTCATTAATACTTTTACTACAGGCTCTTTAACAGCAGCTTTAAAGTCATCTACTACAACAATAGGCATCCCAGTAATATCGCCCTCGATTTCAGTGTAAGGATTATTTTCTTCTGTTACGATATCATCGCCAATATAAGTATGAATCCATACATCTTCAGTTTTACTAATTTCAAATAAGTTGTGAACGATTTCAGGAGAAAGCGTACTACTAAAGATTTCTTCGTTTGTTTTACAGTTAATAATTTTTGCGCCATTAAAAGATAGAATGAAACTGCCGTATTCTTCTAAACGAAGTTCTTTCGCTACATTGCGCATACCAAACGTTGGACGTCCGGAAGCAAGTACAACTTTTACACCTTGTTCTTGTGCAGTCATTAGAGCTTCTTTCGTACGAGGTGAAATAGTATGGTCGTCACGTAATAAAGTATCATCTAAATCTAAAACAATCATTTTATAAGTCATATTGAAAATTCCCTTCTTTATTTAAATCAAATATATGTTCATGGAGATGTAAGAAATAATAGTAAGACATCGAACCTCTTTAAAAAGAAGTAGATTCATTTTTCTGAGTTTTTTTCTCATCATATTAATTAATAATCATTGGGGATGGACAAAACCCCAATGATTAAATGTTTATTTTATCGTAACAACTCTAAAGGTAGAGTGCAATAATGGAAGTTTTCCAATTTACGATACTTGTTTTGTTGTCGAACGAGAAAATAGTATTTCTAGTAAGATTGCCATTACAGCCCCAAGAACGAGACCATTACTTAGGAATGAAGCTAGAAATGGTGGAAGCGTGGAATATGCTCCTGCTGGAACGAACATAACCCCAATTCCTGTGAAGATTGACAGACCTGCTACTTTAAATAATCGTTCTTTATCCTGTACCGTTTCGTATTCTCGAAAGGCGAGACCGATCATGCTTGCAAATACAGGATAAATGGCAGCATAACCAACTGCAACTGGGATTGCCGCAAAGAATGAAGTGATCTTTGGGAATATACTAACGACAATAATAAAGCTTGACCCTAATATAAATGGGAGGCGTTTATAAATATTAGTTGTTGCAATAAAACCTGCTGATCCAGAAATAGCGACAGGTCCGATAGCCGAAAACAGGCCGCCTAGTAATTGATTGATTCCTGTTATAATACCGGCCTGTTTAAAACGATCTGATGCAGCATTTTCTTCATATTTAGAGACAACCTTTTGTACAACGCGAATACTTGCTAACATATTTGTTAGAAGTAAGAGTGTAACGAAAATGACCGTAATTACCATGTTCCATTCAACACGAGGCATTCCGAAAACAAATAAGGATGGAAAACGGATTATATCTGTCACTGGTGTTATTGGATTAGATAATCCGAAGCATGCGAATAATATCCAGCCGCAAACGATACTGAAAAGAACAGAATATTGTCCGATAATAGGTAGCTTCATGATGAAAAAGGATAGTAAAATAACAATGAGTGAAAGAATAAATACGTTAGGTTGTACTTCTGTATGTTTTCCATCCAGGCCGAACATTCCTTTTAAGAAGGAACCACTAAGTTGTGCAACAAGAAGAAATAAGTACGTTCCAATGACTGTCGGTGTAAAATAGCGAACGAGTTTATCAATAAGTCCAAAAACGCTAAGAATAATACAAATGATACCGCTTAATAAGAAAGCATATTGAAGAACTTTAAGTGTCTCATTGTTTGATCCAAATAATACGACACCTAAACTTGCATATAGGGAGAAAATTCCCCACCAAAGGCCAGCAGGACCTTCTTGAATAGGAAGTTTATGCCCAAATATAGCTTGTAAGAGACCAGCAAAGCCTAGAACAAATAATGTTCTTTGTACGAATGCGATAGCTTCAGCGCCATCAAGACCATAACTAGTTGCGACGCTAATTGGTACAATAAGACTCCCAGCTAAAATAAATAGTGCCCATTGTAAGGCGGAAAGAAATGTTTTCATTATATCAACCTCTTTCATAGATTCCGTATCTAGTATATATGTATTTCATTTCCACTGGCAAAGATTGTAGATAGAGAAAAGAGTTGAAACATGATATGAATGCACGTAAGCAATTATGGATAGCAGTTATATGTATGACTTTTGTTGTAATTTTAGGAACGCTAGGATTTATGACGATTGAAGAGATTAGTTTGTTTCAAGCATTTTGGATGACGATGATTACTGTATTAACTGTTGGATACGGAGATGCCATTCCTGTAACACAGGCAGGAAAAGTTTTTGCGCTCCTTATCATACCGATTGGAGTCGGTATCGTTACGTATGCAATCGGTGTAGTGGCAGCTATGATTATTGAAGGGAATTTATTTCATGCAGTACGGAGGAAGAAGATGGATAAACAAATAGCACAGTTACAAAATCATATTATCGTATGTGGTTGCGGTAGAGTAGGGCTTCAAGTTGTACATGAATTGCAAGAAAAGAAAATTCCATTTGTCGTCGGGGATAAGGATGAAAGCATATTAGAGAAGGAAAAGCTTTTATATGTACATGGAGATGCAACAGAAGACCAAGTGTTACATCATGCTGGGATTTCAAAGGCAGCTGGTTTAGTTGCTATCGTAGCAAATGACGCTGAAAATGTATTTATTACGTTAACTGCAAGAGGATTAAACGATGCAATTAAAATTGTGGCAAGAGCAGAAAAACCAGAAACCGAAGACAAATTAAAGAGGGCTGGTGCAAATAAGGTGATTAATCCATCTAGTATGGCAGGGATTCATATTGCAAAAGGTATTGCGAATCCGCTAACAGTTCATTATATTGATACGGTACTGTATGGCGTGGAGCAGTCATTTGTAATTGAAGAAATTGCAGTAGGTAAGGGCTCTATTTTAGCTAATAAATCATTATTAGAGAGTGATGTTAGAAATCAATTTGATGTAACAATTTTAGCGATTTTGAGAAATGGGAATGTTATACATAATCCAACGGGGCAGGAAAAGTTGCAAGAACATGATATGATAATAGTATTTGGTTCAGTAGAGAAGCTGGGACAATTTGAGAAAGAACTACAAAGTACGAGGTGATAAGGGATGCAAATATCAAGCGATAAGATTTTAAATAAAATGGCGAATGAAATTGCAAAGGCAAAAAGTAGTGAAGGACAAAAATCAAAAGAACATGTATTAGTTGTGCGTGCTTTATGTGATTTATTATTAGATGAGCAAGTTGAATCTTCTACGTATAGAGAGCCACAAGTTCAATCACAAATAATTGGATCACAACCAATCACGATGCAACCAATTGCACCGGTTTCTAATGAGCCAGTATATATAAAAGAAAGTGATGCAAACGGTAATTCTTTATTTGATTTTTAGAGGATAAATCGTTTGGCTTATATGAAAAAATTGCTTATGATAAAAGTAAAAAAGGGGAATTAAGATGAAAATTTTCTTTTTACTAGGTTGTATTGCAGCGGGGCTATCTGTTGCGTTAGGGGCTTTCGGAGCACACGGTTTAGAAAATAAAGTTTCTGCAAAAATGTTAGAGGTTTGGAAAACAGGTGTTACATATCAAATGTTTCATGCAGGTGGACTATTTGTAGTTGCTTTATTGATGGATAAAATTCAATCATCACTTTTAACTACTGCTGGCTGGCTTATGGTAGCCGGGATTATTATGTTTTCAGGTAGTTTGTATGCATTAAGTACGACGGGTATTAAGTTCTTTGGCCCAATTACACCTCTTGGTGGTGTGGCGTTTATTGTGGCATGGATCTTAGTCGGAACTGCAGTTGTAAAAGGATTATAAAAACAAAAGCTGGCATATGCCAGCTTTTTTTATGGTCTTGGAGCATAAGTTGCTTGTTGACCAGGCAAATACGTAATTCTTTCTGGGAATTCTACATAATCTAAGTAAATCATTAGTAGTAAATAACGTTTCCCTGACTCTGGCTCACTAATTATAATATGATCAAGACCAGCTGCTTCGATAATACCTGTATAGGATTGTGTACCGAGTGAACTACCACGCTCATAAGTCATTACAACTGTGGCTTGCTTGCCCTTGTTCAAGCGAAGAATATTTTCAATATATGACTGTTCTAGAGGTAACATACCTTGAGAAACAGCATATTGAGCTTGCGCAGCTTGTTGTTGCATTGCTTGCTGTTGTTGCTGTTGCTGTGGGGTCATTTGTTGCGGTTGTACGTAAGTTCCAGATGGTTGATAGAAACCTGTTCCGTAATACGGATTTTGTTGCTGTGCCATTCAAAAATCCCTCCTTGTTTTCATTCCTTAATATATGCTAGGGCAATCCCCAGCATTTGGCTGGAAGAAGCAGTGCTTTTTGAAGCGACCAGAGTTTTGCTGGTTATACCAAGTTGGTGGGCATGCACCTTCAGGTCTAAAAAACCATAAGGCAAAGTTGGCAGGCCAAAAGCGTTGCCCTTGAATGGTCCGTCTTGCCAGAGCAATATCTTGTTCACGCGCACGCTGATAAAAATATCCTTTTTGCGTTGCTTCGAAACCGCCAGGGTTTTGATAAACCATTTGACGTAAATTACGAATGTTTTTAAAGTCCAAACAATTTCCACGAACGCGATTTACTCCAACATTTCCAACCATTAACATCCCTTGTTGCCCTTCTCCTTCAGCTTCAGCACGCATCAATCTAGCTAATAACTTAACATCTTCTTCGTTATGCGCGATAACGCCCATTATGTGTCACCTCTGTTTTTGGAATACCTTTTGGAAAGAGGTTTATCTCTAGATGAAGTGTGTAACAATTACTAGTTCATACGTATGAGGAAAAAGAGTCAGATATGACAACCAAACGAAGTTTTACATTGGGAATAAAAAATAAAAAAAGCTAGCGTGTAAAATGTACCCTATAGAATAGACACTTAAAAAAAAGTCTATTCTATAGGGTCTTTCTTGTATAATGAGAGAAA
>NZ_JAQFUL010000149.1:0-6105 GCF_027716265.1 Bacillus cereus group sp. Bc031 | reverse complement strand
CCAACCCCTCAATCCTTGAGGGGCTCCCTCGCCGGTTGGCAGGAACAAACAATAGTTTGTTCAATGCCAAGAGGGTTTAGGTGGAGTCCAGTTGGTCAAGTCAAATACTCCCTTTGCTTCGCTAGGTCCGTTTTGATTGACCAACACACGCAAAGATCTCTATTGACTGTTTTCACTTCGCTCTTGTTGTTTCACCGCATACTCATATAATCGTTCATTAAACTCTTTATCTATTTTTAAAAATTGATTCTCTACGTTATAACGTTCTTCTACTTCTTTCATCAACAACACATCCGGTTCTGGCATTACATATTCATCATTTACTACAATCGGTCTAGCTGGTTGCGTCTTTACTTGTAACGAAGTCAACTTACAAAACTGTGGTACTGAAAGTTCCCTCATCTTTGCCAATATTTCTAACTTCTTATACTGTTCTTCATTCACTGTAAACTTGATCTGAATTGTTTTCTCTTTGTCCATTTTAGTACCTCCAATATGTACCTTTTAGTACATATAATTATACCATTAAGTACCATAAAATCCAAGTATTGCAGAAGTAGAAATTTAAGTTTTTACTTCTGCAATACTACCTAACTTTTCACCTCTTTTTTTCTATAAAATCAACATTACCCAAACTTGTTATATACCTCTCAAACACTCCAGATTTATCTATAACCTACCTGGGTTTTATTATCCATATAAAAACACCAAAGAACAAAAAGGCCTCTCAGACAAGCTGAGAGACACTTTAAATGTATATCTTGTTATTTCCATTCTTACTTCATCAGAAATCACACTAAGAGTATGCAAGATTCTATGCAAAAAAAGAATAGCGAAGATCCTTGGAATCCCCGCTATATCAACCATGTATAAAATCATGCATATCAATTTTTTATAGAAAAAAGAAAAACCTCATAAAAACAAGGATTCTATGAAAAACCTTGCTACCGATAATTGTGCGTTATGTATACTAGATTTGTATAACGTATTCATGTGTTTTTAATAAGTCATCTTGAATCTAAGTACATTCCCTTAACAAGTGCATAGAATAATTTTGTAAAAACGCGAAAGGATTGGGAAAAATGCACTATGATCCTTATATATACCCATATCAATATCTTTATTATGTTAATGTACCAATACCAATACCAATGTATAACTATGGAAGACAGTCTGTTTACCGGACTTTTCCTAATGAGATAGAGCATGCAAACAGATTTGATTCTTTTTGCTCTTCTAACAATGACAGAAGAATTTCATTAACAGATTATGGACCAAAACCATTTGTCGTTAATATCAATGAAGCAACGAAGCAAAACAATACCTATCGTACTGCTTTATGGACAGGAGCACATTTACAAGTTACTTTAATGAGTCTCAATGTTGGCGAAGATATCGGTTTGGAAGTACATTCTAACGTTGATCAATTCTTACGTATTGAACAAGGCCAGGGGATTATTCAAATGGGCAAGAATAAAGATAATTTAAACTTTAAAAGAAATGTCTATGATGATTATGCCATAATGATACCCGCTGGAACATGGCATAATCTAACCAATACAGGTAATATTCCTCTAAAACTTTACTCGATATATGCTCCTCCTAACCATCCATTTGGTACTGTACATGTAACAAAAGCCGATGCCATGGTAAATGAATAAAACTATTAAAAATAATAAAAAGGATCTTAGATTGAAGATCCTTTTTTTATGCCAATAATGATGCGTTATGTTAACTGTACTTGTATACAATATACAAAACAAAAATACTTTTTTAGATGCAAACACATATAAGATATCTAAAGTTATAGATGAACAAAATGTACTATTGAAGAATATATAAAATATATATCAAATATAGTACAAGCCTATTCATTACATCCTTAGTAAAAATAAAATTTTATGGCTTTTGGAGGAAAACATATGCCCAAAAAAGTTCTCTTGTTTACAGATTTGGGAATTGATGATGTGTTTGCTATTCTGTACACCTTTTTTCGTAATGATATCCAACTTGTGGGGATTGTAGCTGATTATGGAAATGTATCGAGAGAGAATGCTATAAAAAATATTAATTATTTGAAGTATATTTCGGGAAGGAAAGAGATACCCGTATTTCTCGGTGCTTCTGTACCTTTAACAGGTATATTGGTTCAATATTTTCCTGAAGTACATGGAAAAGTAGGACTAGGACCTATCATTCCACCTGAAATCCCTTATCCAATTTATCCTATAAATGATATTTACAAAATTATAAACTCAAATTTAGACGATCTTACAATTATCAATTTGGGAAGACTTTCCTCATTGGCTACATCATTTATTTTGAATTTAGAAGTAATGCGGAATGTGAAAGAATACATTTGCATGGGTGGAGCCTTTTTTTACCCTGGAAACGTGACTGCTGTGGCTGAAGCTAACTTTTACGCAGACCCTTATGCAGCAAACTTAATTCTGCAGCATGCGAAGAATTTGACAATTATTCCATTAAACGTCACCCAACACGCGATTGTTACACCTGAAATGGTTCAACAAATTGATGCATTTCACCGGAATACACAAGACCTTGCAGGACTCATCATCAAACCTATGTTAGACTACTACTATAATTTCTACTCTAAATCGAATCCTGGCATAGGAGGAAGCCCTATGCATGATTTTGTAACAATATGGTATTTGTTGAATCCAGATGCAGTTCATCTGTCAAAAGTGCCCATCAAAGTAATTCCCGATCAAGGAGAAGGATTTGGTCAAAGTATCGCAGACTTTCGTTTTGTGACAAATCCAGGTTATAAAACACATAATGTCGCTTTTCAGTTCAATTACGAAAGATTTAAAAGAGATATTATGGAAACCTTTTTAAGGAAAAGACTGTAGCATATCCTAAATAAAGATAAAAATACATATTTAAAAAAGAATTATGTAAAATAGCCGTCCAAATAGATGGCTATTTTTTTATTAGTTTGGTTTTGATCTTAATCTTATCTTTTGGTATTCCCTTTGCTTTTTGGCTAGAGTGCTGGCTCGTCGTGTGGGGGCGAAACCCCACGTATTCCGTATCAATTATCGAGTAAGAACTATTTTAGAACGAATGATCTAAGCGGTTCGGCTCGTATACTTGCTTGTCCAAGTCGAGGACCATTGCTTTGCTTTTTGTCTGTCGGCTTGGCGAGAAAAGCACACGAGCCGAAAAAACTTCTACAAGGATGGAGCAAAGCGAAGAAGGTGGAGATTTTTTGAGTGTTTTTCTCAAAAAATACTACCTGTTCCTTGTAAAAGTTTTAGCTCTTAAGGAAAAAGAGAAAAAAAGACCAACTAAAAGTTGGTCTTTTTTTAAAATATCAAAGGGGCTATTTAGCCCCTTTGATATTAGAAGAGAGGAAATGTCAGTAAAAAAGTGGGATAAACCCAGTCATATCAATGGATTTGGCGTTTTTTCTTGTGTTCATATTTGATAGCAATTGTGTTCATTTTTGAAGATGTCTGTATTCTTTTAATGAATACAATTGTATTTTTAATATGATTGTGTTAGTGTTCTTTTAAAGAGATATTTAGTGTTCAAGTTTGAATACATACACATTAAATAAATAGGGGGATATTTCATGGAAAAACATGACGAAAATTTAGAATATCATGCAGAAACTCAAACCTTAGTCGGTCAAAAGAAACGAGAATTAGTAGATACTGAAACTGGAGAAGTTATTCATGTAGACCAAATAACCAAAAGAGTTTATGGAACCAAAAATTTTTGGAAAATGTACTTAATGGATTTCTTAACAGTTCTAGGGATCATAGACAACAAACAACTAGATGTCTTTATATACATAGCCGAAAATACAAACCAATCTAACAATCTTTTTATAGGCACATATAGGAGTATCTCAAAAGATGTTGGTGTCGGTGTAAGCACAGTTACACGTATTATGAAAAAACTACAAGAAAGCAATTTTATCAAGAAAAAACAAAATGGCGTTTATATCGTAAATCCTAACATCATGATGAAGGGGAATGATACAAAACGACAAATACTATTGAGTTATTATGAAGAAGATAAGCCTTTAAATTCTATCGACATATTAAGAGGAAAACAAAAAGCTCTTCCAGAACAAGAAACAACAAAAAACGAATCAAAAAAATTAGGATTGGAGACGAAAAATAATGATTGAGGGCGTTGAATTAAATATTTATTTAGATGACGATACAGTATCATTTAGTCTATCCCCTGTACAAACAGAAGTTATATTTAAAGCATTGGGACTACAATTTGATGAAAATACACAAACATTAAGTTCATTTAGTGATAACAGCTTACAAAAACATGTTCTTCCTAAAATTAATTTTGTACCTAAATAAAAAGCATTACATCAATTGATGTAATGCTTTTTATTTATCTTCATATTCATGAAGTTCAATCACATTTTCTGAATCGCCAATAATACGAGCATACTCCAAACCACCATCTACGCCCACTGATCCACATAAACAATACTTAAAATCATAAGTGAACTTAGATTCAATTACATCCCCACATTTTCGGCATTGAATTGCATTTCTCTTTAGTTTTTTCATTGATAATCCCCCTATCAAAGTTCTCGTTCATTTCCACGTTCTTTTCTTTGTTGCGTTTGTTGAGTTGCAAGAAACTTTGACGCTGCTTCATATCCTTTTTTCTCATTTTCATTCAATGCTTTTTCCGAATATCTAAGAGAACTAAATCTATTTATGGATGCATTTACTTTTCTCTTACAAAAACCAATTATTTCATGAAATTTTGACACTTCTTTTGGAATAAACTTCTCATAAAATTTATTCATTTCATCAAACAATTTTCCTAGACGTTCATATTTGCCCTTATATGGCTTTAACCTTTCATTTTCTTTTTCCAAACGCTTCACCGTTGTATGTAAATCTGTATTACTCGCTTGTAACGCTTCATTCTTACGATGTAACGTCGTATTTTCGCGTTTAAAGGCTTCTGATGCTTTTGCCTTAGTTTTGAGTTCTTCAAAGTCTTCTACACTCATTTCAACCGTTTTAGAGCGTAAAATACCACCTTTATATTTCACTTCGATCTTATCGACTTTATTTGTTGATTTCACTGCATTTTGTAATTGATTCAAACGAGATTCCAATTGTTCCATCTGTTTATTGACTACTTCTTTTTTCTGTAAGCATTGTCCGATCTCTTTTTCTAAAGCATTTATCTCTTCCTTTGCGGTCATTGCTTTAAATTTTCGCATTTCTACATGTTTTTTGTCACTTGATACACCACGTTCCAAATAAAAGCCCTTTTCTACCATGTGAGCATGAAAATCGTCCTGGAGTGAAACCAATTCTTTTCGGTTAAAAATTTGTTTCGCTGATAACTTATTTTCTCCGGTTACCGGAACCATGCCAACATGCATATGAGGTGTTTTCTCATCCAAATGTACCGCTGCATGTACAATATTTTGTTCGCCATATCTATCTTTTAAGAAGCTATACGCTTCTTTAAAAAACACTTTTTGTTGAGCTGGATCAACCATATCCAACACATCGAAAAATTCTCTATCACTTGTTACCACAAACTCACACATCACAACCGCATCTTTTCGAATCGCCCGATTGGTCTCTACATTCTGTTCAATTTTGTCTTTCACTGTTTTCAAATAATCAATGTGGCCATCATTATGTAAATCATAATTAAGATGTGTTCGCTCCGATTCAATATCATGATTTGTGTGACTCTCTTTTTCTCTCTGATTATGAATTTGAATTCCCTTCACATCTCGCATTTTAAATTTCTGCATTCGGCAAATTGCGTAACTCATTTTTTCGCCTCTTTTCCATAGGTTCTACGTCCTTATCAGTCCCTAGAACCATATAAAGTATATATACTTCTCTACTGTTTTTCGGTGGACTTCCATGTAAAGTATAGCACACTATACTTTACTATCGTAAAGGTGTGCCCTGCAGGGCTGTTCGGCAAGCCGAACCAAACCTTGGACTTTGTCCAAACCTACAAGGGAGAACCTCCCCCTTGACCCCTTCAATCGAACTCCCCAACCCCTCAATCCTTGAGGGGCTCCCTCGCCGGTTGGCAGGAACAAACAATAGTTTGTTCAATGCC
>NZ_JAQFUL010000148.1:0-6147 GCF_027716265.1 Bacillus cereus group sp. Bc031 | reverse complement strand
CCAAACAACGATTTAGCCGTTCATAATGGGGAATTTCATTTCGTTGAAATTGGGGAAATTTGAATCGTTGTTGACAATATCAGTTCTTTTTGTTAATAAGCCTAAAACACGAGTAAATTCTAATGCATTTTTATCAAAGCTATTTAAACTTTTTGCTCCGTCATAAAAGCGATTCCCTCCATAAATACTACTATTTAATATGTATTTATTATTTAACATAGGGGCTACTACTTTCTTAATTAATGTTCCGACTAAAACATTATGTTCTCTAGCTAACCTAATAATATAACTTGTTATGCTCTCACACATTTCTTTACCAACTGCTTTGGGTTTAACATTATATAGCACACTAAGGTTATCATTGGGGAATTTCAGCATTTTATTAATCACCACATTAATAGAAATAGTCTTACTATTGTAATCAATTTCCCGCAAGATTAAACACTACTTTTAAGTGCAATACTCTCCTCTCTATAAATGAACAAGACTCTTTAAATTATGAAAATTTCTATTTGGAATTCAAATTTATTAGTACCTACTATATTCCCACAAAACCGCAACAAAAAAAGGATCTTTCTTTGTATCGAAAGATCCTCTGCATTAAATATAAACTTTTTTATTAATTTATAACCGGCTTTACATATGTAACTTAAACTAATAGAAACAACAATAGTCCAAAGCTCACCTGCTAGAAATAACATAATAAACATTACCTACAAGATGTTGTAATAAAAACTTACCATTTAAATCTAAAAATTGTTCTTCAGATATTAAAAAGACTTTCCTTTTACTGTTACTACCAGAAGTGTTGGTAATTTCAGCTTCAAACACTGTCCTACCTGTAACAAAAAATAAAGGGTTTGTACTAATTGAATCTGTTTTCACATAAATAAGAATGATAATTGCTAATATTAATAAGCCACCCGATAAGTTAGTAACCGACTTTACATCTAGAGAAAAAAGAGGTAGGAGCATTGTTATTAAAAAGAATGAATAATGCTCTGCCCTCGGTTTAGCATAACTTTTTATATATACTTCACTAGGACTACTAGTTGAATTTTTCACTTTTTTCAAACCTATTCTCATTATTATAATCCCTAAACTCGAACCAAAAACTACTATAATAATTGCATAGGTTAATTCTGTAATCGTCCCTGAAGTATTAGGGAGTTTTCCCCATACCTTGTGTAAAGAATTTGGGATATACTTATTTTCTAATGCAAATTTCAACAAAAACATTCCAATTAAAGGTAAATAAGCTAGTATCCATAGGAGAAATTGTTCTTTTTTTGACCACATATGGCACATCCTCCTAATCTATAATCAACAATTTATTCGTAAGCAAGAGCAACCTTAAATTCATCTGTTAAGAATGAACGTACAATCTTATCTGCAAAGAAATGGATTAATGTTGTCGGTTTTTGTTCCTCATTATAAACTATCTTTTGATTATTCAAATCAATGAAATCATACAATGGCCATATCTCTTTAAACTGTTCTTGCATCGCTTGTTTTTCCGATTCCTCACTCAAATCATCAAATTTTTGTTTTATTTGCTTTAAATCTTCACATCTATCTTCAAAATTTTCTTCTAATGCCGCAAGAGTAATTGGGGATATCTGCGCTAAAGATCTTGAATAAATATACTTCTTGCATTGATTCATAAATTGTTCTTTATTAGAATCTACACCTTGGAATAACCCTAAAGAAGTAATAGTGTTAAGGTTTTCATCCCTTTGGATATTAATATGATCACTATAATCAAAAGTATATTCAAAGTGTCTTAAATTATTAATATAGATCTTTTCCCCAACAACAAAAAAGTCAATAGCCCCTCCTAATTCTAAATCAGGACTTTCCTTAATATTCCATTCATTAGAACTGAAAATAGCAAATTTTTTCTTTTGACTAGCTTTTTTAGGTGCTCGATAAAAAGCAAAATAAAATACCTCTTCTTCAAATAAAACCTTAATATATTGAAAATTTGATTGCTTCCAATCTAATAATTCTTGACGATTCAAGGACTCGCTTAAGTCATTAAATCTGGATACTAAAGGTTCGACATTTTGCACATGGAATTTTGCTAAAGTAGCATTTTTTTGAATTTCAAAGTTATATTCACTAATTAAAAATTGATTGTGTTCTCCTCTAAAAAGTTTCAACTGTGAAACAATATGTTTTATTAGCCATAAACGTAATTCTTCAGCTAATGCTAATTGCTGAGCATGGTAATAATTATCTGCATTTTTTTGCTTTTTTACAGCATAAAAAGATATTTGTAAATTGTTTTGATTTATGCATTCCTTCAATTGTTCAGATGTTAAATTTATTAATTTATTAATTTATTAATAGGATGTTCAGCTACATTAATCTCCATATTTACCACCTTTAAAATTTTATTACTTCAAAAAGAAATAAATATCCTTTTTTCTTCCATTTAATTATTTTATAACAAATCAGAATATTTTACATTAAAATTTAATTTCCTTGACCATCATCCACATGTATAGAAAAAACAATGATCATTCGACCATTGTTTTTTTATTTAAATAAACATCTCTTGCAATAAACCTTGTTTCTGTTTTTTTAATAACACCAATTTTTCTTCTTCACGTTTAATTTTCTCATCGATTCTCAAGAAGAAATTAGAAATTTTCTGTTGCTCTTCAGTTGCACTAGGTAGGAATAATGATTTTGAAACAAATGTTTTATTATTGATGTTAATTGTATTTTTCGCACCCTTGTTCACAATAGAATGCAAATAATTATTCAAGTTTATCGGAAATGAAAAATATGAATGTAACAGATAGCCTAAATGATAATTCAAGGGCTCATAAACACCATATAACGGTGAAACAATTACATCCTTATTTAATTGACTTTGCTTTACAATTCCATAAGGAAATTCACCAGTTGGACTTTTTGTGTAGATTATGTCTCCTAATTTCACAACCTTGTACTTTGAAATATCTTTTGCAGCAAATACTCTCCCCAAGTGTTCAATTTGATTCACTACACCAGCCCTCACAGCCACTGAATGAACTTCTAACGAACGATCTTTACATTTTTCTTTTCTTTCATTTAAGACTTCACTCAATTTATATTCTTTCCAATCAGGAAAGTTATTGCCTTCATCATCTTTAAATCGCAGCTCTAGACTAAAGATTTTCCGCACCATCTCTTTTTTATAAAGTTGAAGTGCTTCAACTTTATCTTGCTGTTTTTCAATTCGACTATCGAATAAACTAAAGAATGTAGCAACTTTTTGTTGTTCCTCAAGCGGAGGTATATTTATTTCTAAACGTTCAAATTCTTTTTGACCTAAAGTTTTATTTCTTCCGGCCCCCCCCCGGAGATGCTAGTCCTAATAAATACTTCCCTTTATTTGTCTTAAAAAATAAAATTATATAGTTAATATTAACTAGTTCCGGAATAGGCTTGTACATCGGAAAACGGTGTGATGCAATATATCCTTTTTCCATTTCAGTTGTACAAGCAACAGCCCCTTCCCAGGCAAAAACAATATTTAAAATCAAACAATTGGGTTCCAACCAAAATACTGACTTATTTCCTAACTCTTTTCCTAACACAGGTTCTTTATAAAAAATCCCTTTTCCGTGAGACCGAATGCCAATTTCCCTATATTGCTCATCCGTTTTAACCGAAACTGGATTTTTCACCTTAATCAATATATCACTAATCTTAAATAGCTTACTTTTCAAATGATTGTCTTTGAATTCTTTGAATCTACGGCTAGGTAACATTTTATACCTCCAACTCTTTAAAGTACTTTGCCAGTTCTTTATCAATCTGGACAATTTCTTGATCAATTTCATGGAGGCGTTTTTGTACTGCTTGAATATTAATCTGTTCTTCTTCTTCAAATGTATCTACGTAACGAGGAATGTTTAAATTATAGTCATTTGCTTTGATTTCCTCAAGAGTTGCAACATACGAATACTTATCAATTGTTTCTCGTTTAATATAAGCATTCGCAATTTTTTCTACATCCTCATCCCGTAGTAGATTTTGATTTTTGCCTTTCTCATAATCGTTGGAAGCATCTATAAATAGAATATTGTCATTCGCTTCACGACATTTCTTATATACAAGAATGCATGTAGGAATAGCAGTACCAAAGAATATATTTGCTGGCAATCCAATTATGGCATCCAAATAATTTTTTTCTTCAATTAAATATTTACGAATAATCCCCTCAGCCGCTCCACGGAATAAGACACCATGTGGTAAAACCACAGCCATAGTACCATTATCATCTAATTGATGAATCATATGTTGAATGAAAGCGTAGTCTGCTTTTGATTTTGGTGCAAGTTTACCATATGCACTAAAACGCTCATCATCCATAAACTTAACATCAGCACTCCATTTTGCACTATACGGAGGGTTAGCAACCACAGCTTCAAAACGCAAATCTGTATGGTATGGTTCTGTAAGTGCATTGGCATTCTTGATATCAAATTTTTGGTATGATACATCATGGAGCAACATATTCATACGTGCTAAATTATAAGTAGTTGCTGTTAATTCCTGACCATAAAATTTACGTACATTTGCTTCTTTACCAACCCGTAAAAGAAGTGACCCAGAACCACAAGTTGGGTCATAGACGCTTTTCAAATCTGCTTTTCCAACCGTTACGATTTTCGCTAAGATTTTTGATACTTGCTGTGGTGTATAGAATTCCCCTGCTTTTTTCCCCGCACTTGCTGCAAACTGTGAAATCATATATTCATATGCATCACCAAGTACATCGATTTCTACATCATCATGAAGAAATGGAATACCATTAATATTAACCATAATTTTAGCAATAAGTCTTGAACGTGATTTCACATCACGCCCCAGTTTGGAAGACGCTAAATCCATATCATCAAATAAGTTTTGGAAATCCTCTTGACTATCCGCACCAAGTGTTGATTCTGTTACAGCATTAATAGCCTTTTGAAGCATTTCGGTATCAAATATTCCCTGATCTCCCTTACCAATCTCTTTAATCATGTTAGAGAATAAATACTTAGGTTCAATTACATACCCAATTTGTTGGATTAGTTCTTCTGCTAATGCTTCTTGCATTTCTTTATCTTTCCATGCGTCTTCAAAAGATAAATTATCTTCCTCTAATAACTTCGATACACGTGTCTCTGTTTTTTCAGAAAGATAACGATAAAAAATTAAACTAAGAATATAGTTTTTAAATTCATATGCTTCCATTTGACCACGCAGGTCGTTTGCCATATTCCATAATTTTTTATGTAATTCTGCTTGTTGCTGGCGTTGTTTTTCAGTTGATGTCATTTGTTTTCCTCCTGGAAATAGCTTAATGATAAGTGCTTTACCAATTGTTCTTCTAATTGCAACCTCTCGCTCACTAAACGTTTCTTTCGATCAAGAATCTGATTCATGCTACCAATAGCTTTTTGTTGATCTATCGTGGGCAATTTGAGTTGTAAGGATCTAAGCATCTGAATGGAAAGTGCTGCTACTGTAGTTCCCTGTGTAGCAATCCGTAACTGCTTTCTACAAAAAGGGTGTTCATTTAGATACCATTCCAAATAGGTTGTATTTACATTCCCTTTTGGTTCAATAATGGCAAAATTAGATGGAACTAGCCTTCCAATATGCTCTGGACGTACGTAGACAGCCCTATGTCCAGTCAAATTAACTAACACCATATTTTCTCTTGTAATAGGTAAATCACGGACCTTCTCTTTTAATACATGAACTTCCTGTAGTTTTTCAATACGTCCATGATATTCAACTCCCAGACTTTCATTCATCTCTTTCATTGTATATATAGACAACTTTTCTGCCTCAGGTGATGAAATTGTTTGTACTCTGGATAGAAAAACTCCTTGCGAGACAGTTGCACAATGTTCTAATAACAATTGATCACCTCTATTCTTTTGCTATTTTTAAAAATATCATTAAAAACGAGTGATTTAAGCATAATAAAAAATAGCAGAAAAGGCAAGTTATTTCTGCTATTTTTTAAAATATCATTTATGAGAAACGCTTTGTATGTTCAGAAATAAAAGAGATAATGTGTTGTAAAATGTACCCTATAGAATAGACACTTAAAAAAAAGTCTATTCTATAGGGTCTTTCTTGTATAATGAGAGAAAA
>NZ_JAQFUL010000147.1:0-6228 GCF_027716265.1 Bacillus cereus group sp. Bc031 | reverse complement strand
TTTCTAGCTAGCTTTTTAGAAAGAATAACGTTTTTTGTCACTTGGGGGTAGTGAAAATTCTTAAGTTGATGGGCATGTGTTGTTCCCCCTATAACAATTAAAATAGATGAAACATCTAAAAAGTTTTTAAAAGCTTTTATTCCGCCTCCGCCAAGCATAATTGCCGCTATTACAATAGCAAAACCTACTATTATGCCCACTGGGCTAGAAATATCAAACTTCCTTTTTTTTCTTTCTGGTCTAGCAAATCCTTGATTTTCGTCTCCCATATTCCTGCCCTTTCCTTTTCATTTTTATAAAACATTTTTTTATTTTAATAATGCGTTTTCACATATAATGTTTATTATACGCTTATCATCTATTTATCGCAATATACTCATAAAATTGACACATTTCATTTCCATATTAGAATTATATTATAGAAATATGAGGAGGATCACGATGGAACATAACATTTTACAAGTCATTGCACTAGCAGAAAAACTAAAATATGAAATGCGACATAGCTGGCTTTCTAACGGACGTCAAGAAAGCGTTGCTGAACACACGTGGCGCATGTCTTTAATGGCCATTTTAGTTGAACCTTATTTAGATCAAAAAGTAAATATTGAAAAATTACTTAAAATGGTTATTATTCACGACCTAGTCGAAGCAGAAGCCGGTGATATTCCTGCTTTTGATACAATGAATAGTCATGAATTACAACTACAAAAACAAATGAATGAACAAGAAGCAATTTTAAATATTAAACGAACATTAAAAGGTTCTCTCGGCGAGGAATTATATGATTTATGGATGGAGTTTGAGGCGAAAGAAACGTACGAAGCAAAAGTTGCTAACGCACTTGATAAGCTTGAGGTAAAAATTCAGCATAACGAAGCTCATATTGATACGTGGCTACCAATTGAACATAAAATGACATTCCAAGTAGCAAAGCATACAAACTTTGATTCTTTCCTATCTAAATTACAAAAAATCATTGAGCAAGATGGTGAAAATAAATTATTAGCTGCTGGCATTGACGTTGAAGCTTGTAAGCAATAATGAAATAAGACACTCAGCACGAGTGTCTTATTTCATTATTGTTGATACAGCCTGCTTGTAAATAAGTTGTTGTTTTCCATCAACTAACATTAAAACGGTAAATTTGTCTATTGCAACAATTTCTCCTACTATTCTAACGCCACTCTTCAAAAAAATTGTAACAATACCTTTTTCTTCTTTTATTTGTTTATATAGCTCGTCTTGTAAATGTTCCAAATACATCTCTCTCCTTTTTCGTTGAATATCTTAATATAAAAAACTACAAATTCTTTATTTATGTACTTTATCTTTTACATTCATAAACTTATTAATAAGTATATCTAAATCTCGGCTAAATAACAAAACTTTATCATGATCCAATCCATGTCTAGCAACAAGTTGAATTAGCTCTTTCTTTTTGTTTTCTATTTTATTTTTTAATTGTCCCATCTCCATCTCTTCACTAAAACTCCCTTTTCCCATAATATTACTTGTAAAATTATAGTACAAATTCTCTCATAAAAAAATATAAAAATGGTTTTTTTACAATTCATATATTTTTTTATGAACAAATCGCAAAATATATCACGATTCATCCCCCTATCCGTAGCTCTATATACAATTAGAATGACCATACAGGCGTTTGTCTAATTACAAAAGAGACTGGCTCCTTTTCTATACAAAAAACATACTGTATATAGTAGTCCATGAATTATATAGATTAACTTACTCAAAAGGAGGAACACATATGAGTTATGGTGGAAGTTGCGCTGGTTTCGGCGGTGGATTTGCTTTGCTTATCGTACTATTCATCCTTCTAATCATCATCGGATGTAGCTGTTGGGGTGGCGGCGGATACGGATACTAATATATCCTATCCTTAACAAATGAACGAAAAACTATAAGAAAACAGCTCATATTTGAGCTGTTTTTTCATACTTTCGTATGAAGTTATGTCCCTCTTTTTTGTGATTTCAACTAATAAAAAAACGTTTACTATGAAATAAGAAACATTTTTACTTAGGAGGATTACAATGATTAAAGGTCTTTACGAAGCACATTTACCTGTCCGTAACTTAGAAGTGTCTATACCTTTTTACGAATCGCTAGGACTAAAATTATATAAAAGAGGAGACGATATTGCTTTCTTTTGGATTAAGGAAAATGAAAGTTGGCTCGGTCTTTGGGAAGGTACAGAATACAAAGTAAATTATCATCCCTCTTTACGACACATCGCCTTTCAAGTAAGCTTACATGATTTAGAACATGCAATACATTGGCTAAACCAAAAAGGCATTTCAGCACGAAAAGATTTTGGAATGGAGCCAATTGAACCAATTGTTTTTCCAGAGTTAGCGCATGCCGCCGTATACTTTAACGATCCTGACGGAAATAGTTTAGAATTGATTGCACAATTACCTGTTGGACTCCCTACAGAGGAGAAAGTGTATTTAAGTGAGTGAAAAAAACAAGTTCAAGCATCATCATTACATAAGGATTAATCTTTTTATGTCAGTTTCTTATTCCGCGCTTCTTAAAACAAATAATAACTTCAAAAAACTATTTTATGGGCAAACATTAAGTGTGCTTGGAGATTGGTTTCATACTGTAGCTTTATTAACGTTCGTCTATAGCATAACGGAATCACCGTTTATGATCGCACTTACTTTTATAAGTAAAGGTTTACCACAACTACTTCTTAGCCCTTTTATAGGCGGAGTGGTAGATCGTTTTTCTAAAAAGAATATTATGATTTTTACCGATATTACACGGGGAATTCTAGTCCTTACATACATACTCGCAAGCTATAAAATTGAAATTATTTTCATTGCTAATATATGTTTATCTGTACTTTCTTGCTTATTTGAGCCAGCTAAACAAGCAACCTTAAAAAACATCGTACACGAAAATCATTTCGTAACTGCTAACTCTCTTTCTAGTACAATGAATGGTTTTATGTCTATTATGGGTGCTTCTTTAGGCGGGATAATTGCACAATCTTTACATATTGAGTTCGCTTTTTTAGTAAATAGCCTATCATACTTTATTTCAGCCTATTTTATTTATAATATGAGTGTTCCCTCTTATGATACTTGTAAGAAGAAAAAAGCATTTTTTACTGATATAAAAGATGGTTACACATACATATTACAAACAAAAATCATTTTAATATTAATTCTTGTAGGCATTTCATGGGGGCTTATTGGAGGTGCTTATCAGCTACTTCTAACAATCTATGCCGAAAAAATTTTCCACACGAACATTGGGATTTTATATACGGTTCAAGGGGCTGGGCTTATGATAGGAAGCCTTCTCGTTAATCTTTACATATCCAGGAATAAAGAAAAAATGAAAAAAGCATTTGGTTGGGCCTACTTCCTACAAGGCTTTTTCTTTCTTGGATTCATTCTATCCGATCAACTTATTTTCGGTATCATTACATTACTCTGTATGCGCATAGCAGGAGGAATCATCGTTCCACTTGATACGACATTACTTCAAACTTACACGCACGAAAATATGATTGGTAAAGTTTTTTCCTTTCATTACTCAATTTATGGTTCACTCATACAGTTATCTATGTTCATTACAGGATGGCTATTAGAAATCCTTTCTCCTCAAATAATTGGTAGTTTTCTAGCTACATGTTGTATTTTTGTTAGTTTTATATGGCTGTTCTTGTATTATCGCGGGAAACTTAATGAAGAATCTACTATTACTTAATAGCATGTTTATGTACATGCTATTTTTATTTATGTCGAAATATAAAGGAAAAAGACGATTTATTTTCCTTACGTTCTAATTTTTTAGAATGTACAATAAATTTAGATTATAAGAAAGGGGATGCCATAATGTTTGACGATAGACTTACTATTTCAGCTGAACAGCAGAAGCTCATTTCCAACGCAACTCGTATTCAAATTCTTCACCTTTTAAAAGACGAAGCACTCACTGCAAAACAAGTAGCTACTAAACTAAACAAATCTACTGGTAGCGTACATTATCACGTTCAAATTTTATATGATGGAGGGTTACTTGAATTAGTAGACACGAAGGAAAAACGAGGGATTATTGAAAAATATTACAAGGCAAAATCTGCTCATTTCTATATTGAAGAAAGCGGCACAGAGGGAACGAATACAGGTAGTCATATTGTTTCTCATTTATTTTTAACTCCAGAGGAATTACAACAGCTTACTTGGGAGGTTACACAAGTTTTATTACGCTGGGAAAACAAAACCGCTCGTCAATCAAACTCTGAAGAGGAATACGCTATTTCCTGCAGGATAAAAAAACAATGAAAGAAAGGTCCAGCTGCTCATGAAAAATAAATTATTATTATTGTCGGGAACAGGAATTTCTCGTTTAGGTGATTTTATGTATCTCGTCGCCCTAAACGTAATGGTTTTACATAGCACAAACTCCCCTGCTGCTGTAGCAGGATTATGGATTGTCGGTCCAATTGCGACCGTTGTTACAAAAATTTGGTCTGGTAGCATAGTAGATCGATTAAACAAGCGGTCCATTATGCTCATCACAGATATCATTCGAGCAGTTCTCATTGGCTGCGTTCCACTATTTGATTCTATTTGGGCCATTTATATTTTTATCTTTTTGACTCGCATTGCTACATCATTTTTCGATCCAGCTTCATTTTCTTATAAAACAATGCTTATACCTGCTGAAGAACGCGCTCAATTCAACGCTTGGAGTAGCTTTTGTACAAGCGGGGCTTTTATTATCGGTCCAGCTCTTGCTGGAATACTTCTCACCACGCACTCAGCATCCTTTGTAATTTACTGCAACTCACTTTCCTTTCTACTTTCTACTATTCTCATTTATTTCTTACCTAATATTACGTTACAAACAAAGCAAAGCGAAGAAGTTGCAAATACTTTCGTACAAACATTACGAAGTGATTGGAAACAAGTTTTTTCATTCGCTCGAACTGAAACGTACATTATTCTCATATTCGTTTTATTTCAAGCGACTATGCTTGTCGCTATGGCACTTGATTCACAAGAAGTTGTTTTTACAAGACAAGTACTGTTTTTAACCGATATAGAATACAGTATGCTTGTTAGTATAACTGGCGCTGCTTACGTTTCCGGTTCATTTCTTGTCTCTCTCTTTGCCAAACGTTTACCAATTCAATATTGTATCGGATTAGGGACAATTTTCACAGCAATAGGCTATGTAATTTTCGCCTTTTCAAATTCATTTATCGTCGCGGCAGGCGGTTTCATTTTACTTGGCATTTCTTCATCATTTGCTGGTACTGGCTTTTTTACATTTTATCAAAATAACATCCCAGTTCATATGATAGGACGTATCGATAGCGTATTTGATTCCATAAAAAGTTTTATCCAAATCTTTTTCATTTTAGCAATTGGAGCATCCGCACAATTTCTTTCCGTTCAAATGACTGTAATAAGTAGCTCGTTACTCATCCTTTTCCTTTCCTGTTTATTAGCAATCCGAGTAATGACGCCTTCACGCGAAAAATATTTTAAGGCTACAGGATCATCATTGGAATATTAACCGCAACATAACAAGCGGCGATTTGCTAGGTAGTAAGCCCTCACTGATTAAAGTTTTACTTTATGTTAAAATATTAATGAAATTTGATTATGTAGGGGGGCTTTTTTGAATACTATATTCATGTTCATTTGTATTATATTAGTAGCTTCTATTTTACAAACAAGTACCGGTTTTGGCTTTTCTATTATGGCAACACCTTTCTTACTCATGTTATTTCTACCACAAGAAGCTATACAAATAAATATCATTTTATCATTCATTATTTCTATATCACTCATTTGGAAAATAAGAATGGACATTGATTGTATTCTACTGAAAAGATTAATTTTCGGCAGTATAGTTGGTGTTCCTTTTGGTATTATCATTTTCACTTCTATTAACATCAACACATTTAAATTAGCAATTAGCATCCTACTCTTACTATTAACTTTGATGCTAATCTGTAACTTTAAGATTCAATCAACAAAATCTAGAGATTTCATAGTTGGCGGATTATCCGGTCTTTTAACGACAAGTATCGGTATGCCCGGACCACCCCTGTTACTGTACTTTACAGGAACTGATACAAAAAAAGAGAAGCTGAGAGCTAATCCGTACCCTTTGTAAAGGACATTTTAAAAAAAGTTAGGCGGCATCAAGAAGATGATTTCTGTATTCAACAGG
>NZ_JAQFUL010000146.1:0-6313 GCF_027716265.1 Bacillus cereus group sp. Bc031 | reverse complement strand
TTTTTCTCTCATTATACAAGAAAGACCCTATAGAATAGACTTTTTTTAAGTGTCTATTCTATAGGGTACATTTTACTGTTCACTCTTCTTTTCCTTACTTATTTAACTTTGCCTCAATTTTTACAATTAATTCGTCTTCTGTTGGCGCTGCAACTGGACGATTATTTACAAATGCGAATGATTTTTTACGGCCAGGGCCACAGTAAGACTGACATCCAACTTCAATCGTTGCACATGAATCTACTTTTTTTAGCTTTGGAATCAGCGTTTTAACGTTCGTTGCCTGACAATCATCACACACACGAAATTCGTTTCCCATTATATAACACTTCCTCTATTTTAAACTTTTCTCAAGTACATTTAAAAATAAACACTAAATGGTATTTTACCGCTCTTTGAAGCTCGTTGCAAGTTTCCTTTCGACGCTCTTTCCTCATATAATGCTACATATTTATATGTTTTCCTACAGCACCTTTCATCATTCTTGGCAAAATTTATCCCGCTTTAATGGGCAGTAAGATCCCCACCTTAAAATTCAGCGAAAGCAAAGAAGTTAGGTAGGGGATGAAGAACCTCCCCACTGATTAAAGTTTCACTTTATACCTCTCATCGAAATCTACCATATTTTTAAAAGCTTTGTATAAAAGCTCACTTTTTTGCCCATTATAAAAATAGGAAGTTCATAAAAAGAAAGGGAGTTGAATCTATGAAAGTAAGACAAGATGCTTGGACGGATGAGGATGATTTATTACTTGCTGAAACTGTACTTCGTCACGTTCGAGAAGGAAGTACCCAATTAAATGCATTTGAAGAAGTAGGAGACAGATTAAATCGTACATCGGCTGCCTGTGGTTTCCGTTGGAATGCTGTTGTTCGCTATAGCTATGAACAAGCTCTTCAACTAGCAAAAAAACATCGTAAAGATAAAATGCGTGCTGCAAGTGGTGAACAAGCGAAAAAACGTTTACTTTATACACCACCAGCTTCAGATTCGATAACTAATTATGAAGAGTTCGTACAAGAGGAATCAATTGTACAATATAAAGAAGCTACTCCATATCAAGAAACTACCGTTCCTACTGCAAAAGGCTCTATGACAATGCAAGATGTTATTTATTTTTTACAAACAGTCGGATCTTCAAATATAAAAGTGACAGCTCTTGAAAACGAGAATACGAGATTGAAACAAGAAATTAAATCACAAATCCTTCGAAATGAAGAACTAGAAAAGAAACTGGAAAAATTAGAAAAACAATCTCATACTGTACAAGAAGATTACGAAACACTTATGAACATTATGAACCGCGCTCGTAAGTTGGCAGTCATGGATGAAGAAGAACGTTCTCAAACATCTTTCCGAATGGATCGAAACGGTAATTTAGAAAAAATTGCAGAGTAAAAAGGATGCATTACATGCATCCTTTTTGTTATTTCACTTCAACCATATGTGCTTCTTCTACTTTAGAATCCCTCTTTATATCTGGGAAAATCTTTTCCTTTGGATTCTCTTTAAAGGATGCTAAACCAATTGTTTTTACCGGTTCACTTATTTTTGCATATTCTGCATCACTAACAACTGCATACATATCTGTATATTTACGCGCATCACCAATTACTACATTGCCTTCGTACTTCATTTTCTTTCCATCAATTACTACATCTTTTTGTTCCTCTTTAGCAAATACAATTCCAGCTTCATCAGAAATAGCCGGCAATGCTTTAATAGGTTCTACATCTTCTTTCACTACTTTTTTCAGCATGTTTTCCTTTATCATCTTCTCAGCCGTTGTTTTATTCATGATTAAAACCTTTTTCTCATTAACAGTACCTAGTTTAGCTTCAAATTTATTTTGAGATTCAATTTTATCTTTATATTGATCCATTGTTTGTTGAACGCCTGTTTCATCTCCGTACATAACAACACCCGTTGCTTGTGGTACAATCATATCCATAATAGAACAGCCACTAAATACAGCAGCTGACATAATCGCTACGATTCCTAATTTAACATTTTTCATTTGTATGCCTCCTAAAATCAATAATTACATCTCTTAGTTTAGCCATCTTAGATCATTTAACCAATTCACTTTCCTTACAACAACCTTACAATTCAGTAAGGTTTTCTCTTAAAAACTACTTTCATTATTTTTTGCTATAATAGAGATTGTCATTTTAAAGATAAGGGGTTAGTTATATGAGCAATTCCCGTTCCATTTTATCTCAGCCAGAGTGGCGTATTGTAGATCAGTCTAGTTTGGGACCAACATTCCATGCATTGCAGTCATTCGCAATGGACGACACATTATGCACAAGTATCGGAAATGGTCAATCAGCTGCAACAATGCGTTCTTGGGTTCATCACAATACAATTGTTCTTGGCATTCAAGATTCACGCCTACCGCACTTGGAAGAAGGTATTTCCTTTTTAAAAGAAAACAACTTCAATGTTATCGTTCGTAATTCTGGCGGACTTGCAGTCGTACTTGATGAAGGTGTGTTAAACGTATCGCTTTTATTCCAAGAGACGGAAAAAGGTATCGATATTGATCTTGGATACGATACAATGTGGCATTTAATTCAGGAAATGTTAAAGGATTACGATGTTACAATTGAGGCAAAAGAAATCGTTGGTTCTTACTGCCCTGGTAGCTACGATTTAAGTATTCGCGATCAAAAATTTGCTGGTATTTCACAGCGCCGTATTCGCGGTGGTGTCGCTGTCCAAATTTATCTCTGTGCTACAGGAAGTGGCTCTGAACGTGCCGCACTCGTTCGTGATTTCTACAACCTAGCCATTCAAGGAGAAGAAACACGCTTTACTTATCCTGAAATTGTACCGAGTACGATGGCTTCACTTTCAGAATTACTTGGCGAAACCATTACAGTACAAGATTTAATGATGCGCCTTTTAAAAACATTGCAGCAATTCGCTCCAAAGTTAACACCATCTCAATTAACAATAGATGAAATACCTTTATATGAGACGAATTTACAACGTATTATTGATCGTAACAATAAAGCACTTGGCTTAGAAAAATAAAGACCGTCGCTATTTTAGCGACGGTCTTTATTTCAATTCGTTATAGAATTAAAGTGCTTGAGCTGCTGTAATTAAAGCTAACTTGTACACTTCTTCTTCGTTACATCCACGAGATAGGTCGTTTACAGGCATGTTTAAACCTTGTAAGATTGGTCCTACTGCTTCGAAGTTACCTAAACGTTGAGCGATTTTGTAGCCGATATTACCAGCTTCTAAGCTTGGGAATACGAATACGTTAGCATCACCTTTAATTGTAGAACCTGGAGCTTTTTTCTCAGCTACAGATGGTACGAATGCAGCATCGAATTGGAATTCTCCATCTAGAGCTAATTCTGGAGCCATTTCTTTTGCAATGCGAGTTGCTTCTACAACTTTTTCTGTTTCTGGAGATTTCGCAGAACCTTTTGTAGAGAAGCTTAACATAGCAACGCGTGGATCAATGCCGAATAGTTCAGCAGTTTTCGCACTTTCGATACCAATTTCAGCTAAATCTTGGCTATTTGGTGCAATGTTAATTGCACAATCAGCGAATACATATTTCTCTTCTTCACGTACCATGATGAATACGCCAGAAGTTTTTGTAACGCCTGGTTTTGTTTTAATGATTTGAAGTGCTGGACGAACTGTATCAGCTGTAGAGTGAGCTGCACCACTTACTAAACCGTGTGCTTTGCCCATGTATACAAGCATTGTACCGAAGTAGTTTTCGTCTTTAAGGATTTTGCGAGCGTCTTCTTCAGTTGCTTTACCTTTACGGCGTTCAACGAAAGATGCTACCATTGCATCCATTTCTTCGTATGTAGCTGGATCGTAAATATCAACGCCTGCTAATGTTAAATTCATGCTAGCAGCTTTTGCGCTAATTTCTTCTTTATTACCAACTAAGATTGATTTTACTAACTCTTCTTTTGCTAAACGCTCTGCAGCGCCTAAAATTCTTTCATCAGTTCCTTCAGGAAGTACGATAGAAATGCCTTTTCCTTGAACTTTTTCTTTTACTGTTGTAAATAAGTTGCTCACGAATAAACCCTCCTACATATGTTAAAAAACTCTATCTTTAAGAATACTTCTTTTCCTCTATATTTTAAACTTATAGCTCCCAAAAAATAGATAAAATAAAAATGATTATATTTTCATAAAATTCAGCCGTTACATTCACCTTGCTTAAACACTTAAATGTGACAATTTTATGCGCCAAGGTTTTATATAGATGATTTTAAAACTATATATGCTATAGTTAACGTGTAAAACTATCATTAACTGAGGTGAATAGAATGAGTGAAGCAACAACAACGTTAGATGGCTGGTATTGTTTACATGATTTACGTTCTATTGATTGGGCTGCATGGAAAACATTATCTAGCGACGAACGCGGACAAGCTGTGTCTGAATTTTTAAATGTCGTTGAAAAATGGAACGACGTAGCTGCTGCAAAAAAGGGCAGTCACGCAATGTATACAGTTGTTGGCCAAAAAGCTGATATTATGCTTATGATTTTACGTCCAACAATGGAAGAGTTAAATGAAATTGAGACAGAATTGAATAAAACAACTTTAGCTGAATATATGGTTCCTGCATACTCTTACGTATCTGTTGTTGAACTAAGCAACTACCTTCCAGCTGATGAAGATCCATACCAAAATCCACAAATCTTAGCTCGCTTATATCCTGAGTTACCGAAAGCAAATCATATTTGCTTCTATCCAATGGACAAGCGTCGCCAAGGTGATGACAACTGGTACATGCTTCCGATGGAGGAACGTAAGAAAATGATGTACAGTCATAGTAAAATTGGTCGCCAGTATGCAGGTAAAGTACGCCAAGTTATTTCAGGATCTGTTGGGTTCGACGATTTTGAGTGGGGCGTAACATTATTCGCTGACGATGTTCTTCAATTTAAAAAGCTTATATATGAAATGCGCTTCGATGAAGTAAGTGCTCGTTATGGTGAATTCGGAACATTTTTCGTCGGAAACATTTTACCAGACGAAAAGGTAGAGAAATTTTTACACATATAAATCGTGAAAAAGGAACGAAATTCGTTCCTTTTTTTATTCCCCTCTATATTTCTCCTCAAAAAACTTCTTTTTTCCGCAAATTTGAACAAAAATCGACAAATCCCTTTTAAATACCTTACAAAATTGTAACCTTTCTATATCCAAATTTATGCTAAAATGGTACGAGCTATATGCTAATAACGATGCGAAGGTGATAATGTATATGAAGAAAATCTTTTCTATTTTACTAGTGTTTCTATTGTCAATTTCTTCCTTAGGAGTAACAACATCCCATGCGGAAGAAAAAATACACATTGAGGCAGCTGCTGCACTTCTATT
The DNA here is from genome assembly GCF_027716265.1 of Bacillus cereus group sp. Bc031. Classification (NCBI taxonomy): domain Bacteria; kingdom Bacillati; phylum Bacillota; class Bacilli; order Caryophanales; family Bacillaceae; genus Bacillus; species Bacillus cereus group sp. Bc031. Next base: position 937 of record NZ_JAQFUL010000146.1, on the reverse strand, counting down.
TGATGCAGATACAGGAAAAATACTGCATGAACAAAATCCAGATGAATTACTAGCTATCGCTAGTATGTCAAAATTAATTGTTGTTTATGCCGTGTTAGAAGCAATTAAAGAAGGAAAAATCACTTGGGATACAAAGGTAAATATTTCCGATTACGCTTATGAAGTTTCACGTAATAATGAATTCTCTAACGTGCCGTTCGAAAAAGGACGTCAATATACTGTAAGAGAACTATATCATTCTATCGTTATCTTCTCTGCAAACGGATCTAGTATTGCCTTAGCAGAACTTCTTGCAGGAAGTGAGAAAAACTTCTTAAATCTTGCAAATGAACATGCAAAAAAACTAGGGTTAAAGAAATATAAATTTGTAAACGCTACTGGTTTAAATAACGCTGACTTAAAAGGAAAACATCCTGAGGGTACTGATCCAAATGCAGAAAACTCTATGTCAGCTCGCGATATGGGTATACTTTCAAAAGCAATGATTACAAAGTATCCAGAAATGCTAGAGGATACAAAACAAAGATTTAGAAACTTCCCAGATAATCATCCGAAACCAATTCGTATGGAAAACTGGAACTGGATGTTACCAGGAGCTGCTTTCGCTTATGAAGGTACTGATGGTTTAAAAACCGGAAGTTCTGATACAGCTGGATACGGATTTACTATTACTGCTAAACGTGGTGATGTACGTCTTATTTCGGTTATTATTAAAACAAAATCAATGGACGAGCGCTTCACAGAATCTCGTGAGTTAATCGAATACGGGTTTAATAACTTCGAAAAACAAAAACTAAAGGTCGATAAAAACAATACACTCTCTGTAGTACAAGGGAAAGAAGATCAAGTAACTGTTGCACCGCATGCCCATCAACTTAAGAACGAAAACAAAATGAACTTTCGTTCAAACAAACTAAAAAACACGTAATGTACTTTT
>NZ_JAQFUL010000145.1:0-6316 GCF_027716265.1 Bacillus cereus group sp. Bc031 | reverse complement strand
AAGAAACCTACGATTGACAAATATAAGGTGGTTTTATACGATTTTATATTGTTTTTTATGGTTTAGAGGGAGCTGGAATGCTAGCTTTACAATATGCGATAATGTGTCCAGAGAGGCTTGTGAAAATTATAGCTGGCGGATTATGTGCATCAGCTGAGTATATGAATCATAAAAATAGTATTTATTGTAGAGATAATGATCAAAATGCTCGTTTAAGAGAAATATTTGCAGTGCTCAGGGACGTAGCTTCTACAATTGATGAGAGGCGTGCCGTAAATAAAGAGTGGACAATGATGTCTTTATATAATGAATCAGCGTATGATGAAATGATTGCTAGACCGAACAGCGGTAAAACAGTATCAAAGCGTCTTGATTATTTTTCTTATAAGGAGTTACCTACATTTGATTTACGTTTACAATTAGAGAATGTAAATATACCAGCCCATATTTACGCTGGAATTTATGATGTACAGTGTCCGTATGAATTTGCAGTGGAAGTAGCGGAGCTTATGCCAAATGCGATAATGTCGACATTTGAATACAGTAATCATTTTCCATTTATTGAGGAGGAAGAAGAGTTTATAAAATTTGTTGAAAGCACGGTCTGTCATGTGAATGGATGATAAAAATTTATAATTTAAAAAGAAAAGGCTGTCTTTAACAGAAATTTGAGACAGCCTTCTTCTTTCATTACCCTACAAATGTTTGATACAGTAAGAAAATATTTAAAATGATAACAAGTACAGCAATGATCCAAGCGATAAAGGTAGTTATGCGGTGGTTAACGAGTGCACCCATAATTTTTTTACTACTTGTAAACATAATAAGTGGTACTAATGCAAAGGCAATACCGAATGATAAGACGACTTGACTCATGACTAGAGCGTAAGTTGGATTTACACCTAAAGCGATAATAACTAATGGTGGAATCATTGTAATAAATCGGCGTAAGTATAACGGAATATGCATTCGAATGAAACCTTGCATAATAATATCACCTGACATTGTACCGACAGAAGAGCTAGATAGTCCTGCTGATAAAAGACCAATTCCAAATAAAGCAGCTGATACAGGACCGACTAAGTTGCTAAACTGGTTAAAAGCGACATCAAGATCTTCGACATGCAAGCCGTTTTTAAAGAATAGTGCAGCAGCAACAATTAACATACTTGCATTAATTGCTCCAGCGATAATCATTGCGATAATGATATCAATAAACTCGAAGCGGAAAATCTTTTTCTTTTGTTCATCATTTGTTCCGACTACGCGGCGCTGTGTTAAGGCGGAATGTAAATAGATTGCGTGCGGCATAACTGTCGCACCTAAAATTCCGGCTGCAAGTAATATACTGTCTACGCCTTGAAATTTTGGGATGAAAAGTCCTGAAAGTAGGGGACTTAATTCCGGTTTTGCATAAAAGACTTGTACACCAAAAGCGATAACAACGATAAAAATCATTCCTGTTATAATCGCTTCTAATGGACGGAAGCCTCTACGTTGAAATTCAAGAATAATAAATGATCCAGCAGCTGTAATTAAAGCAGCTGGTAACATTGGAATTCCAAATAATAAATACAATCCGAGTGCTGCCCCGATAAATTCAGCTAAATCAGTCGCCATAATAACGAGTTCACCTTGTATCCATAAGCCGATGGAAACAGGTTTTGGGAAGTTTTCTCGAGCAATTTCAGGAAGGTTTCTACCTGTAGCGATTCCTAATTTAGCTGATAAAGTTTGGATTAATACAGCCATTAAATTAGAAGCAAGAATTACCCAGAGTAATAAATATCTATATTGTGATCCAGCGGCAATATTTGTCGCGAAATTGCCAGGGTCAATATAAGCGACTGAAGCAATGAAAGCAGGACCTAAGAATGGTAAAAGTCTTTTTAAGCCTTTCGTTTGTCCGCTTAATGCTAAATGCGCTGATTGAACAGTTGTACTTTGAGAAGGGACATGTTCATCTTTTGATATATCTTTATTCATAGTAGTTTTCCCCTTTGAAATGTTAACTTGATGAAATTATTGTAAGTATTCTTATTGTTTATTTCAATACATTTAAATGTATTAGATGATATTTTTATTTGAACATAAATGTTTCCTTAGTGCAAATTATATGTCTTTATACAATGAATGGTGTGGCATTATTAAAAATTGGGAGTTTATGGTGTGATGAGGCGGGGAAACATAATGAATTAAAGGGCTATTTTTGAAATTTATGTGAACATAAAGCCGATAATACAGCATATTAATTGATGGAATTGCATTTGTATGATATATAATATATTGGGATTACAACATAACCACAGTGTTTTGGTGTGTAATCTTGTTTTTTATTTTTGTTAACTGATAGAAAATAGTATAAAGAGAAGGAAATGGGATTCATTTTCTTATTATATATGTTTTGATATGAACGTTAACTTATACATGATTTTAAAAATTAGATAGGTGGTAGAAATACATTGGCAACTACAAAACCATACAGAGTATTACTATATTACATGTACACAACAATTGAAAACCCAGAAGAATTCGCGGCAGAGCATTTAGAATTTTGTAATTCACTTGAGTTAAAAGGAAGAATCCTTGTAGCTAAAGAAGGTATTAACGGAACTTGTTCTGGTACTGTAGAGCAAACAGAGAAATACATGGAAGCAATGAACAATGATCCACGTTTTGACGGTATCGTGTTTAAAATAGATGAAGCTGATGGTCATGCATTCAAGAAAATGCACGTGCGTCCTCGTCCAGAGTTAGTTACACTTCGTCTAGAAGATGACATTAACCCACACGAAATAACTGGGAAGTATTTAGAGCCAAAAGATTTTTATGAAGCAATGAAACAAGAAGATACAGTTATCATTGATGCGCGAAATGATTATGAATTTGATTTAGGTCACTTCAAAGGTGCGATCAAACCTGATATCGAATCATTCCGTGAATTACCAGATTGGATTCGTGAAAATAAAGAAATACTTGAAGGCAAAAAGATTTTAACTTATTGTACAGGTGGAATTCGTTGCGAGAAGTTTTCTGGTTGGTTAGTTCGTGAAGGCTATGAAGATGTAAGTCAGCTTCACGGCGGTATTGTAACGTACGGAAAAGACCCAGAAGTACAAGGTGAGCTTTGGGATGGACAATGTTATGTGTTCGATGAGCGTATCGCTGTACCAGTAAACCAAAAAGAACATGTTATCGTTGGTAAAGACCACTTTACAGGTGAACCTTGTGAGCGCTATGTAAACTGTGCAAATCCAGAATGTAACAAGAAAATTTTATGTTCTGAAGAAAACGAGGCGAAATATTTACGTGCATGTTCTCACGAATGCCGTGTAAGCCCACGTAACCGCTACGTAATACAACATGAATTAACGGAAGAACAAGTAGCTGCTGCATTAGAGAAAATCGAAGCAGAGAAGTAAGAGGGAAAAGGCTAATCTAAATTTTTGGATTAGCCTTTTTTATATTTGATTTTTTGGCGTTTTTTGTCGATAAGTCGATATATTTAAATAATCGCTGATATATTTTGAGTTGCGCCGATATAATTTGAAAATCGCTGATAAAAATTTCAATTACTGTAGCGTACCACATACTTCAATGTAAAAATACTCTTCTTTACTTCTTATCATCTTTCTCTCTCACAGCAGAAAGTACAGTTTGTTTTACCCATGCTTTTCTTCGTTTATGTTGTAGACTCCATTGGTATAAACTTTGCGCACCTAAAATAAGTGAAATGACTATACCGCTAATTGCTATTAACAGCGCGAAAAATTCAAGTGGCGACGAAATTTTGTTTGAATCGGTGTTTCTTAACAGATCAATCATAGTAAAACCTAACATTTGGCCTACTACAGAGTAGAGCGTTAAAATTAATAGTAAAAGGCTATCTTTTTTTGAAGCAACATTTTCTTGATATTTAAACAAACTATCAAGATTTTGTTTTGCATTCGTGTATAAAATCTCGATGTTAAAAAGCTTTCTTAAGCGGAAGAAAATATCTTCACTCTGTGATTGGGATACTAGCTCTAAAGAAAAGTAATTCGCAGTAAATGAATTGATTGCATAAATTAATTGCTCTATTTCATTTGTATCTTGTTCAATGTTTAATTCAGCATAAGCGTTTGCCATTTTCAATAAAACAATTTTATGAAATAGATTTAATAATAAAGCGTAATAAAACTCCCCATACATTTGACTCGCAAGTTTAGTAAATTCGCGTTCTCCTTCATTTGTTACACATGTGAATATATGTTCTTCCATTATGAAATAGCGATTCGGAGCCCATCTTTGGTAAGCGTGTTGTTTTAAATAATCATGAATATAAGGCAGATTATTTGCACTCACATATGCCTTGCCATCACTTGTTAACCCGGAAAGACTAGAAGTACGATAAACATCCACTTCATTCAGTTCCATATCTTCTTTTATAGATAATAAAGTTTGTACGTACATTCGCTGATCTTCAAAGAAAGGAAAGGTTTGAAAGTAAGAACTTCTTAATCTCTTCTTCTCAAAGAAATCTGTTACGCCATGAAATAAATAACCAAAAATGAATCTTTCCACTTGGGAATACTTTTTTCCATTACATTCAATACAAATAGTCTCGTTTGTATCATTTTTAGTTTCAAGTACACGGAAACGGGCCGCAAATTCAATTGCTTCTGATAATGTTATGTTTGGAGCGGTTTCTACTTCTGTCCGAATTGTTAAGAAGCCAAGCTCATAAGGACAAAGTGTTACGTCAATAGAATGAATGTTGAATGGAACGGAAATAAGATTTGTTGTTAAATGTCCAGTTAAGTTAAGATCTTTAGAATAGCGCTGCAATCCTTTTTGATGCTCTGAGTGAGGAAAGAGTATTTTATTTGTAAATGAAAGATAATATGCTTCCATATTTTGATGTGAAACTTGAAACTTTCCGTAGTATGTATTTTCATTTTCAAGATGATCGAGTCGAAAAGGACGAAAGTCATTTTTCTGTAAGAAAGGGAACATATTTTGTTCATAACCAGTTTTAAAAGAAAACGGGAATATAAATTGAAATATAGCTGTTGTTACATCTTTTTCCTCGATTGTATGTATTGCCTCCATTTACATTGTTTCCTTTCCAAATATGCTATAAAAACAACATGCCCAAATTCATTTGAAAATAACCACTGTTTTATACTTGAGTAAGAATGAAAATTCAGCTTATTTAGTAGGGGACATGTATAATGTTATGTATACTGAATGTTATAAAATTGTATTTTGAAAAGGGGGATTTTGTATGCGTATTTTAGTATTAGGAGCGGGAGGCGTTGGAGGATTTTTTGGGGGACGCTTAGTAGAAAAAGGAGAAGATGTTACTTTTCTTGTTCGTAGTAAACGGAAAAAACAATTGGAGGAAAGGGGACTTGTAATCCGAAGTGTTAACGGAGATTTTTCCTTTCAACCGAAATTAATAACGAAAGAAGATCAAACTGCTCCATTTGATGTGATTCTATTTTCAACAAAATCGTATCACTTAAACGAGGCAATTCAAGATTTGAAGCCGTTTGTAGGTGAAAGTACTGTAATCATTCCGTTGCTAAATGGTATTGCTCATGTATCGCTATTACAAAAGGAATTCGGTGAGGAAAAAGTAATTGGTGGTTTATGCTTTATCGAGACGACGTTAAACAATCAAGGAGAAATTGTACAAACTAGCGCTGCAAATAGACTTATGTTTGGAGAAATGAAGTCTCAAGATTCAGAGAGAATAAAGCATATTTCTAAAGCATTTGCAGGTACGAAATCTAGTTTTATTTTAAGTGAAAACATTACGCAAGATATGTGGCATAAATATTTATTTATCACTGTAATGTCAGGTGTGACAACATTAATGCGTGCACCGATAGGACCGATTCGTGAAAGTGAAGGTGGACGCGATTTTATCCAAAACTTATTTGAAGAATGTATGGAAATTATGAGATGTGTAGGAGCACCAATTAAAGATAATATTGTCCAAGAACATATGAAAATAATTGATAAAATTTCGTATAATATGAAGTCATCGATGCAGCGTGATATGGAAAAAGGTTCGTCTATTGAAGCGAAGCACTTACAAGGATACTTACTAGATGTAGCGGAACAATTTTCTATAGAAGCACCATTATTAGGAGCAGTATATCAAAATTTGAAAGTGTATGAAGAAATGACCTTTAACAAATCAGCAATACAATTGGATGTATGAAAAAATAAAAAAGAAAGCAATATATAAGTGTAAAATGTACCCTATAGAATAGACACTTAAAAAAAAGTCTATTCTATAGGGTCTTTCTTGTATAATGAGAGAAAA
>NZ_JAQFUL010000144.1:0-6721 GCF_027716265.1 Bacillus cereus group sp. Bc031 | reverse complement strand
AAGAAACCTACGATTGACAAATATAAGGTGGTTTTATACGATTTTATATTGTTTTTTATGGTTTAGAGGGAGCTGGAGAATTATCTGCATTTTTGGTTGCTCTTGATAGAGAAGAAATAGCATTAGATTCTCAACTTTCAGCCTTAGAAGAGGCATCAAAAAAATATGGTGTAGAAATATATGCAGTAGCTAAAATCTCTGATGTAATGAATTATATGGAAAAAGAGTACGGGAAAACTTATATCCATCTATCTGCAATCCAAGAATATTTAAAATTATATGGATCAGAAAGCTTAGGAGTTTATTGAAATATAATATCTATTAAAAGGTGAGTAAACAGAGAATAAATTTTTTGGCCACTGATAAATGTAAAATATGAAATCCCAGTCTATAAGTTGATAGGAAAGCCAAAAAATACTGAAGGAAAGTATGTAGAGGGAACAACAGAAGTAATTTATGAATATGAAAAAGTAGAAGAGCTGAATGTCCCAATGGATCCGAAAGGTTCAAATAATCCAAAGGAATCATTAAAAGGTGAATTTTTGAAAAAAAGCTTATGTTACAAAACACAGGCGAGAAAGAGGAATCATTATTCTGGGCGATTTTATGTATCATGTCAGGATTATTATTGATTTCTAATAGAGCTAAAAAGAATTTCTCACATCTGCAAGTTGGAAATGGTACTTTAGAACTGCTTCTATAATACGACAAAATAGTTTATTCAGTAAGAACAAAGGATATGAATTCAATAGTAAGTTGAATTCATATCCTTTTTATTTTATAGTGATTTGTTATATTTAAAGGAATACGAACAAACAGAAATTATAACTGTACAAAGTTGTCTGTTATAGAAAGAATTGAAGAAACGTTTCTAAAAGCTTTAAAATGTATTTTATAAAGCAGCAAGATGTTAATTTAGGAATTTTTTGTCTTGCTGAAGAGGATAACATGGTAGAAATGGCTATGATATAATAAAATTCAAGTATACTAAGGGGGATTAATGAGATGCTTTTTCAAAGCATGATAACAGCTATTATAGAAAAATTACAAGAGACGGTGAATCCCTATTGGATAATTGTATTTGGATCAACGGCTGAGAACAGAGAACGAGAAGATAGTGATATTGATATAGCTTATTTAAGTGACACAACTTTAGGGAACTATGAACGTTTTTTATTAGCACAGGAGTTAGCTAACATTGTTCATAGAGATGTTGATTTAGTTGATTTATCCGAAGCTTCTACAGTTTTTCAAGCTCAGATTATACATACAGGAAAGACAATATTTTGTTCGGATGAAAAACGTAAGGTCATCTTTGAAATGAAAACCTTAAAAATGTATTCAAAATTGAACGAAGAAAGACAGATAGTATTTGATGATATAAAGAAAAGAGGTTCTATATATGAAGAATGAGGTTATTTTAAATAAAATTTCTACAATAGAGCGTTGTATAAAAAGAATCCAAGATGTATATGGAAATGACCCTGAAAATTTAGAGGATTTTACAAAACAAGATTCAATAATATTGAACATACAAAGAGCTTGTGAAGCGAGTATTGATTTAGCAATGCATATTGTTGCAGGGAAAAAATTAGGACTACCCCAATCTAGTAGAGAGGCTTTTGATTTATTGGTTACAGCAGGATTACTTAGCGCTGATCTAGCAAATAAGTTAAAAGCAATGGTTGGATTTCGTAATATTGCTGTTCATGATTATCAAAGTGTAAATTTAGATATTGTTCGTCAAATTATTGAAAAACATTTAACTGATTTTAAACTATTTACGAAAGAAGTAATGGGGATATTGGAATTTTAGGCAAAAGAACAGAATAATAGGACTGAAAAAGAAAGTAATTCTATGATTCCCAAACCAGCTATTGAAACAATTACTTAATTTCGTAAGAAGAAACGCGGTCATAAGATGAATTTGTTTATGTTGTAGCGAGGCTTTGCATGAGATGTGTGTAGTTAATAGTAGGAACAATATCCACATACAATTTTATCAACAAATAAGTAAATATTTTCAAAACTAATTTTTATACATATAATGTATATTAAAAACAAAAAAGTTTCCTTATGGAAACTTTTTTGTTTTTGGTAAATTTATGGCGGTAAATTAATATGCAGTTTTTGAAAAAAATGATGAATCATGTCAAATCATCTTCATTTACACGAACATGAACGTAGTATAAAAATGAAGCATATCCAAAATAATTAAAGGGGGCTGAAAAAATGATTAAAAAACTTATTATTGGTTCTATTGCTTTAGGCACAACAATAGGAGTGAGCAAACCTACATTTGCTGCTACAATACATTCTCCATCACAGTTTAAAGAAATTCAAAATGTTCATGTGCAATCCCTACACTCTCCATGGCAGTATTTAGGGCAAACTTCAAGGGAACTTCAAATTAAAAGTAAGGATCCAAAAGTACTAGCTTTTGAACTAGCAAAAGAAGCGCCATTTTACGAAGAAGAATTAGTAGACATATGTTCGGTAATTTTAGATGCAAATGTAGACGTTATATATTGGACAAGTAAGGAATGGGTTAGATTTGAAGAAGGAAATTATGAATTTAAACATGAAATTAAAATTTTTAGAGATAAAGAACGTCAGCAATTAATTACTGCACTAGAATCTTAGAACTTTTACAAAAAAGAAGCTATTTTTAGTATGCTATTCTACCCTCATAGTAGATAGGAAAAAGAAAACACATTAACCTATTTATTGTCGAAAATAAATTGCGATTATAATAGCAATTGTATTCCCAAAAGCAATGTGTCAAATGGATTTTAACATACCTGTAACGGTATTGTTATCAATAAAGTATGCACAGAATTACAAATGGTTGTTTAGAATATTAGAAAAAGTTTAACTGATAAAACCCATTGATCTCAGTATGTCTACATGAGATCAACGGGTTTTTATTATTATGTATTCGAAGATATGGAAAGTATTTTGTGTGTCTATAAAGTTTGGTTTTGAATTTTACGGATGTCTGTATATTACATAAACATTTACAGATATTTTTGTTATAATTATTTATGAGGTGTATGAAATGAAACACAAAACATTTGGATATGTACGAGTTTCCAGTAAAGATCAAAATGAGGAACGACAAATTCGAAATATGAAAGATTTAGGAATAGAAGATCAAGATATTTTTATCGATAAACAATCTGGTAGAAATATGCAACGCGAAAATTATCAAATGTTAAAACGTCTTGCTCGTACAGGTGATACCATTGTATTTGATTCTTTAACTAGACTAGGAAGAAGCATGAATGATGTCCTCCAGGAATTCAGATACTATGAAAAGCATGAGATTAATTTACAATTTATAAAAGAACCATTTATTAATGTAAATTACACAGGTAAGAGTACAAATGATGTTATTCAAAGTGCTATTCAGAAAGCAACGCTTACCATTTTATCTGCTTTTGCAGAAAAAGAACGGCATGATATTAAACAGCGACAAGCGGAGGGTATTGCTCTAGCTAAAAGGCAAGGTAAACGGTTAGGACGTCCTCCGGTAGAAATTACAGCCGAATTTATTGAAGCCTATAAAGAATGGAAGTCTGGTGGCATTACAGCAGTAGGAGTCATGAAGAAATATGGTATCAAACGTTCTTCGTTTTACAAACTTGCTAAGCAGTATGAAGAAACAAAACATAAAAATCTACTGAATGATTAATTATAATTTAGGAGGTTATTATATGAAACATACAGCAAAAGTAAAAATTGGTGATTGCGTTCAATTTTCTTATCGTAAGAATCCTTCCTTGCAATTAACTGGATATGTGGTAAGAGTTTTAACAAATACCATTGTTGTAGAGGTTTCAGATATGATGGAAGAGGAGTTAATTGATGCTAGACAGGTAGTAAAGCATGGGCGTTATCATAAGATAGCCCGTAAACAAGTAAAAAGTAAAGTTTCATGAAAAATGCTCTTAAAGAAATCTAGAAGCAACTTTTCAAATGTCATAGACTGTCTTGAATACATTTATGTATTGGCATTTTTGTTCGTATTTTGTATACTAAACGTGAGTTTTCCTTACAGTAGGCAATCTTTCAATTTCTATGAAAGCCAACTAATCTGTTAATTATGTATGGTAGCAAATAAGCTCTTATGTCCACAGATATAAGAGCTTATTTGCATATGTATCACTCTTTTATGTACAATGAAAGAAAAACATCATATGAGATGGGGAGAGGAAAACCCATGTCCAACAAACAATTAGTGAATTTACGCATTGATTTTGCTTTTAAACAATTATTTGGCACAAGTGGAAATGAAGATATTCTCATTGCTTTTTTAAATGCGATGTTACAAGAATCTTTAGAATCATCCATTGTTTCGTTACAACTAGAAGATCCACACTTGCACCGAGAACATGAAGAGGATAAATTATCGATTTTAGATATTTCCGCTACATTAGATACAGGAACAAAGGTAAATGTAGAAATACAGCTGAATAACAATCATGACATGATTAAGAGAAGTTTGTATTACTGGGGAAGGCTATATACATCCCAACTACAAAAGGGAATGCCATATAGTTCTCTTCACAAAACCATTACGATTAATTTATTAAACTTTGTGATGTTTCCAGAATATGAAGCATTTCATACAACAGGAATCTTATGGAATCAGCAACAACAAAAGAAGTTAAGTGATGATATTGAAGTTCATATTGTGGAGATTCCAAAACTCATGCAACAGTGGCGGAATGAACAAGTTAATCCCTGGGAAGATTCTTTTGTTCGTTGGTTGTTATTACTTCCAGCGAATGAGGATGAACAATTAACTCAAACATTGGAGGATATTGCGATGAACCAAGACCCTATTTTACAAAAAGCGATGAATAAATGGGAACGTATGAGTCAAGATTCTTCTTTCCGACAAGCGTATGAAGCAAGGGAGAAAGCGTTGATGGATGAAGCCGCAAAGTTTGCTTATGCAGAACAAAAAGGGATTGAAAAAGGGAAAATGCAACTTATTCGTGGTATGCATAAAAACGGAATGCCAATAGAAGATATTGCAAAGTTTACAAATTTACGTATAGAAGAAATACGAAATATTTTACAAGCCTAAATAATTAAAAGTAACAACTACAAATACTGTAGGTATTATTTTTTAGTGACCGCCACCAGGAAGTATAGTTAATGTTTGAAATGATTTGAACTACTCCTACTTTCACTTCGTTTTACAAAAAAGAAGGACCAAGGTTGGAAATAGATAAATCATAATAAAAAACTACAGGTCTGTAATTGATTAAGAACCTGTAGTTTTTTTATGTTTATCCTATTTTATTTTCCATTTTTTTGCGTTTCAATAATAAATTTTGAAACTAATTCTGATAATGCTTCTACTTTTTCTTTTATGTTGTTAGATTGATTTGATACTTCCTCAATTGATGCCGCTTGTGATTGGATTGACTGTACAGTTTGAGTGGTTTCTTTAGCTATTTGTGTTGCAGTTTCAGAAACACTTGATATAGAAGCATTAACTTCTTCTGTACCAGCAGACATTTCTTCTGTTGCTGCAGATACCTCTTGAATTTGGCTAGTGATTTTATTAATAGCCACCATAATAGATGATAATGCTTGATCTGCTTGATAAGCAGCTTCTTTTCCTTCTGTAGCCTTTTGTTGACCTTTTTGCATGACATTCACCGTATCTTTTGTATCTGTTTGAATCAATTGTATTAAATGATTAATTTCATTTGCGGATTCTTTCGACTTCTCTGCTAAATTCCTTACTTCGGCTGCAACTACTGCAAACCCTTTTCCATTTTCTCCAGCACGCGCAGCTTCAATAGCAGCGTTTAATGCGAGAAGATTGGTTTGTTCGGCAATGTTAGTGATAGGTTCTTCCAGTTAATTTTTCATTAGAGAAGATTTGAATAATTGTACCTACTTTTATTGTATTTCCCACAAATTTCTCCTCCGCACTTAAATATGATACTTACTATTTTGTTGATTATTATAATCATTTGATTTTTTGTCCTAATAGCACCTCTATAAGGGTATTTATTCTTTTATCTTGCACACTATAATAAGTTTCGTATCCCTTTCTATTGCTAGCTAGTATTTTTTGTGATTTCATTATGGCTAGATGTTGAGATGTGGTAGACTGTGGCCTTTCTAAAAAGTCTGCTATTTGATTTACATTGCATGGACCTCTTTTAGTAAGTTCTATTATTATTTTGATTCTTATTGAATGTGATATTGCCTTTAAAAGGTTAGCGTATTCTTTGTAAATAGACATTTAAATTTTTCTCCCTAACGTGTATTTCTATTGCTGTTTAAATAAAAAAATATAAAACTATATATAATGATTAATAACTTTATAAAAATATATTATAGAATGTTAACATTTTTATAAGTGAAATTGTGCTTGCCCTTTATCAAGTAGAGGATGAAAAAGCGTTGGTATTGTAAAGTAAGAGCGAATTTTAATAATTACTTCAAGGTATTTACTGATTCCTTTTCTATAAATAAAGAGAGGTCTTAAACCTTAAAGAACTTTTAATTTAACACCTATAAAATATGGTTATAAAACAAAATCCAACTATAAGGATAATGGATATTGTAATAAATTGATTGTAGTATCTTTGCAATTATTGTATTTATTTGAGGGGATGATATTATCCCCTTTAGGTAGACAGTGTGAAAAAGACCATGTATACACATGGATGTTACACTATTACGTGGAGGG
>NZ_JAQFUL010000143.1:0-6779 GCF_027716265.1 Bacillus cereus group sp. Bc031 | reverse complement strand
CACCTATCCCCTAAAGAATTTAGGGAACAAGTGGTTTAGGTGTTTTGATTGGTGTCCCGTTTTCAGGGTTCACTTCACATTTGATGGGCTTTTTTTAGTAATATTTTTTAAACCATCCTTATCAAAGGAGTTATAATTTACAATAGCATAAGCAGTTGCACATTATGAACTACTACTAGCTGAAGATGTTGCTGCAGATGAAGCGGCAATCGTTGCCATCATAGCTGCTTGTTGTGCTTGGATAAGGACTTCTATCATAGTTTGTAAACCTGTGTTGGTAGCTTTACTTTCCTCACCTTTCTGACTTACGAACAGTTGAATAGCAATAAGAATATTCGTATCTGTATGCCAACGGAATAATTTCTCTCCCTGCAATTTTTCAATCAACGCTTTAATAGAATGAATCTCTTTTTCTCCATCCTCAAGTAACGCTAATAGCCCGATTGCTGGGTAATGCATTTGTTTCACTTTTACCTTTTCTTGCTTTAACAAATTCCATATGTTTGTGCATGTTGCAACTAATATTTCTTCCCTGACATCCTTCTTTAGTGAAAGAATATGGCTTAGAAATTGGAGGTCATTCCCTTTGCGCAAGCCAGCTTTTGCTAGTTTCTGATAAAGACGCTCCACTCGGTCCATAAGTGTTTCTACATGCTCTGATTGTCCTGCTAATAAAACGGAGAGCGGATAATCATTTGTACCTGTTAGGAAAAGATGATCCTCTTTCATACGTTTATATACTTGCATCGAACGCTGAATGTGCGTGCCATGATGCTCATTATCTTCTGTTAAAAGCACAGCTGCTGCAAGATAAGTAAATATACTGCGGCTAAAGCCACCAGCGACCAATTGTTCATATAAGTCTAAAAACTCTCGAAAAGCTTTCTTATAATCTGTAAAGTGAATATCTAATGTTGCGGCCACTACAAAGCGATGATAAGACTTTAAGTATGAAAACATCCCTACCTCATTCTTAATATAACTACTAATTTCTAAAAAACGTCCGAGATCAAGCAATTTATCACTACTTGCATACATAGCAGCAATCATCATTCCTGTTCGAGAATCACTCGTTTTCCATTTTAGTTCTCCCTTTAACTGTGCATATGTATGTGTATATTGCTCCAGCTTTTGTTCTAATGTAATCATAGTATTCACCCCTATTTCTAGTTCCTCTCTATTATTATACGCATATTCCATATTTAGGAATACTATAATTAATAATCCATCATAAAAATAATATTTTATTATCCTTATATATTTCTTTTTCGCTCTTCTTCATCAGCATCACGATGATAATCCCTAATCCTTCAAGAAGTTATACAAAAAAGGTAGATAATAATTTATCTACCTTTTTTGTATATATTATTTAACATTACACCTGTATTGCTCGTTATATGCAATTAAGACTAAAGAGCTTTAATAATACGTTCCATCGCCTTCATTTGCCCAATATGATCAGCTTCATGATAAAGCATCATACCGTAAAGTTCCCCTACTGTTTCCAATCCTAGGAATGGCTCTGGCAGTTTATTTTCAAATGCTTCTGCTGGAATTTCTTTAATACGTTTTGCTTGTTCTTTTAATTGAACCGTTAACACTTCTAACGATGGTCCTGCTGTTGTCCATTTAGATGGTCTTGATCCATATCCAAACATACCTGGATATTCCGTTGGTAATTGTTTGAATTCTTTTCCAAACATGAAAACTTCTGCTGCCGTTAACACATGACCGATATGCCAGCGAATTGTATTGTTAAAACCCTTTGGCTGCGTATCTGCAGTTTTATCATCTAGCGTCTCCATAAATGTAAGTAACGCACCGCGCGTTATTTCAAATTGTTTTAAGCCAACTAGTCTATTCATTTTATCGTTCCCCTTCTTCATGTACCATTTATTATGAACTAAGAATGTTCAACTTATTAAAGTTTTACCTTGTTTAATCTATCAGAAACAAATAAGAAATACATCTAATATGCTTATTAAAAATAATAAAAAGGTTCACTCCTCGTAAATATAGAATTACTTACTATGTAAATAAAGGAGGAGTGTACTTGCATGTTA
The DNA here is from genome assembly GCF_027716265.1 of Bacillus cereus group sp. Bc031. Taxonomy (NCBI): domain Bacteria; kingdom Bacillati; phylum Bacillota; class Bacilli; order Caryophanales; family Bacillaceae; genus Bacillus; species Bacillus cereus group sp. Bc031. The sequence continues at coordinate 4,716 of NZ_JAQFUL010000143.1, read as the reverse complement.
CACATTTTAAAACAACAATATAATCTTATTAGCTCTACAAGAGAAACTCTATTTTCGTTTTTGGAAGAAATTCCACTAGAAAAATTACATAGCACAATTCCGAATTTCGGGAGCGGTAGCATTATAAAGACACATATTCATGTAGCCGATTGCTACCGATACTGGCTTGGATCATTCGCATTTAAACAAAAGCGAGCAGACTTTTCATTTGCTAGCGATTACGAAATTGAGCATGCAGGTGTGGAAAAAGTTCGTACTAGATTTAAGTTAGTAGATGAGACCGTACAACGCTTTTTAGATGAATACAATGACCGATGGCTCGAAAATATTGCAAATGAAGTAAAGTGGCAAAAAGAGCCTTGGAGTACAACTCCGCTATGGCTTTTAACTCATACGGAGACGCATGAGTTTCACCATAAAGGACAAATTGTATCTATGGCTCGTCACCTTGGATACAATCCTCCTGATACAGATCTTATTTAATTCGATCATTAAAAAACTTGTTGATACATTTTTTCGTGTATAAAACTTTTATCATTTGTTTTAGGTATACCATATCATTATAAAATTCATGTAACATAAAAGTAAGAATCATACTTTTCAAACAATACAAAAAACAAAACTCTTCTTCCATGTAGAGCAATAATATTTATATACTCTATCACCAACCTTAAGGAGAACATTATAATGAGATTAGAAAGGGAAAGAATTTATTTAAGGCCACTTTGTCAGCTAGATGCGCCTATTATATTAGAAAGTACAATGGATGATGAAATAAGATATATGACTGGAACCAAGTCTACTTTTTCATTGGAGCAAATTAAAACACATATAGATCATATAAATAATGATTCAAGTCGCTATGATTTTGCTATTTGTTTAACAAGCACTAACGAAATGATTGGAGAATTGTCGATTTTAGATATTGATGAAGAGAATAAAAGAGCAGGATTCAGAATATCAATGCTTTCAATAGCAGTAACAGGACAAGGCTATGGAACTGAAGCTATTAAAATAATTTTAAGATTTGTTTTTGAACAACTATCATTAAATCGTTTACAGTTAGAAGTATTTAGCCATAATTTACGCGGAATTAAAGCTTATGAAAAAGTTGGTTTTGTAAAAGAAGGAACTTTACGTCAATCTTTATTTTATAACGATGCATACTCGGATGAAATTATTATGTCCATACTTAAAAGCGATTATATAGAGAGACCTTTGTAAATGAATGTCTTAAGCTATTAAACAACTTTAAAGAACCTTACCACAGTATAATGCAGTAAGGCTCTTTCATTTTCATATCAAATAACAGCTCTTAACGCATTGATAATCGTATTAATACCAAATAGTCTCCGCATAATTATAAGCATCACTATTTGGTATAGCATGTTTCCCTTGTGCTTGTGCCTTTCTTGGATCTAAATCATATACCATTGGCGTATAGCATGATGTTTGCCCTTTATTCACAACACCATTTCCTCCAGCACTTCCGCAAGTATATGCCTTTCCATCTGTTTTTCTAACAATTCTTGCATCAGCTTCGTTATTATAAACCGCTGCACGCGTTACAGTAACTTTTGCCCACGCTGTTTTACACGTCGTGCTAAATTTTAATTCCACATACGAATTTGAATCAATCCACTTCTTTTCTTTCGTTACTGCTGATTGATCACAACTGTTGTAATACGGACTTTTCCCATCATATGAATGGTCTTCTGCATATGCTTTATCGCTATTAGTTTTACTAAACATACTAGTTACAACGAGTAAAGATAACAATAAACATGCACTCACCTTTTTTAATAGCTTCATATAATTTCACTCCTTTATTAATAACGTGCTGTTTTCCCGTAACCGTTATTAAACGTAACTGCTTCAGCATCTGCTGTGTATCCGAAATCAGCAGTTAAATCAAATACCATTCCTGTATAAGTACTCGTTTGACCAGTTTTAATTGTGCCATTTCCTTGATTGGAAGTGACTGATTTTTGAAACACACCATTTTTGTATTTATTCACAACAGCGTACGCATACACTCCTCCTGAAACAGCTGGTGCTGGTTGATCTAAAACAAACTTAGCCCAAGCTGCATGACATTTATTACTGTAACGTAAATACACTGTCCCTACTTTTTTACTACCTTCGTATACCGCTGTAGACTTTGCATTAAATCCATCTGCATCACACGTTGTACTTCCCCCGTATACTTTCGTTGTTGCTGGATTTTTCCCGTCATAATAACTACTCAGATCGGTAGCTGCAAATGTACTTCCTTGAAAACTAAATAATACCCCTACACTCGCTACACTTAACACACATACTTTCATTAACTTTTTAAACATTGTAAATCTCCTCCCTCAAAATAAGTACGTATATCTATCCCCTATGTACGCCCCTCCTTTCATGCTGCCTAGAGGCATCTTACAGAAACGAATAAAAGTTGTAAATTCCCTTACGATTATTGGAATATACGAAGAAATTTACTTACCCTTGTAAGAAAAAAAGTTGAGAAATACACATTTTATAGCATCCTTTTTAAAACATAAAGAACCGATACTCGTTTCATGCAAGCATCGATTCTCAATACAAAATTACCATTTTTTCTTTTATAGAAAATAAATATTTCTCCACTTAATCCGTTGTAAAAAACTCCCTCGTCACATCAATAAATTGCTGCAGTGGCACTGTCATCCATTTATCTTTATGCCAAGCAATTTGTGTGAAAATTGGATTGATAGTATTTTCTAGATGTAACTCTTTTATCGTCCCCTCTCGTATATCTTTTTCTACTACTATCGCCGGTAAAACGGCTATACCTAAATCTGCAATAACACATTGTTTTATTGCCTCTACACTAACAAACTCAATCTTATTTGCTGGATACACATCTTGGATGCGAAATAACTCTTCAAATAAAGTCCGATATGAGCACCCTAGTTCTGTTAATAAAAGTGTTTCCGTCTCTAAATCTTTTATCGAAACAGAAGTTTGCTGGAGTAAATGATGCCCTGGAGCAGCTACTACTTTTAATTCTTCTTTCATAAGCGGCTCAACATGTAAAGCATCTTCTGTTTTACATTCATCCAAAATAAATGCAAGATCGACTTTTCCTTCCATCAATTGTTCCTTCGCATCTTTATTGGAATGTGCGGGTTTAAATATAAGTTTTATTTGAGGAAATTGTGCTTTAAATCTCTTTAATATAGAAGGAAGTCTATATGTACATTGGCTTTCTTGCGCACCAATGGTTAACGTACCAGCTATTTCTTCATCATCTTTCACAGCCGTCTTCGCTTCGTTACTAAGTACGATTATCTTGTCCGCATATAGTTGAAACTTTCTTCCTGCTTCGGTTAAGAAAAGACGTTTCCCTAATCTTTCAAATAACGGCGTACCTAGCTCAGCTTCTAACGTTTTAATTTGCGCCGTTACGCTTGATTGAGCAAAGTTTAATTTCTTCGCAGTTTGGGTAAAGTTCAAAGTGTCCGCGGCGATTTTAAAGGTAATTAATTGTTTTATCTCCATTTATCATCCCTCTTTTCAATCGGAATTCCCGATTGATTTCATCGAAATAATCCTCTTTTTCTATTGATATTTGTATTGTATGATAAAGAGCATCGACAAACAATATAATGGAGGTATTCCATATGAAAGCACTTTGTTTCGAACAGTTTGGAAGTCCAGATGTACTACAATATAAAGAAATACATAATCCAATCATAAATCCAAATGAAATTCTTCTCCGTACAAAAGCAATTGGATTAAACTTTGCTGATATTTACAGACGCCGCGGCGATTATCATCTCGCTGGAAACCCACCTTATATATTAGGTTATGAAGGTGCTGGTATTGTTGAAGAGGTAGGAGCTAACGTTACAAATATCAATCCTGGAGACCGTATTGCATTTGCTGATGTTCCATTTGCAAATGCAGAATTAGTTGCCGTTCCAGCAGAAAAAGCAATCCCGCTTCCAGATTCAATTTCTTTTGAAACAGCCGCTTCTGTCTTATTGCAAGGCTTAACAGCACATTATTTAACGAAAGATAGCTATCAACTAAAACAAGGTGACACAGCTTTAATCCATGCTGTGGCTGGTGGCGTTGGTCAACTTCTTATTCAAATGATTAAACTGCTAGGCGGAAAAGTAATCGGCCTAACTTCATCAAACGAAAAAGGAAAAGTAGCCACATTAGCTGGTGCCGATCACGTATTTTTATATACGGAATCATGGGCTACGAAAGTACTTGAAATAACAAATGGTACCGGGGTAAATGTTGTATATGAATCAGTAGGCTCTACACTTGAGGAAAGTTTTAACGCTACTAAAGTTGGTGGTACTGTCGTATTTTTCGGAATGGCTGGCGGTAATCCTGCTCCCGTTGATCCACGCATGCTTATGGATACTTCAAAAACTTTAACTGGTGGAGACCTTTGGAATGTGCTTACTACTTTTGAAGAACGTAAGCAGCGCTCTACTCAATTATTTGATTGGATCGCTAGTGGAAAATTAAACATTGCAAGTCCTACTACATTCTCTTTACAAGACGGTGCCCGTGCTCATAAATTATTAGAGAGCAGAAAAAGTACAGGGAAGATTTTATTAATCCCATAATTCATAAAATAAAAAGGAAGCTAGATTTTAAAATGTACCCTATAGAATAGACACTTAAAAAAAAGTCTATTCTATAGGGTCTTTCTTGTATAATGAGAGAAAA
>NZ_JAQFUL010000142.1:0-7028 GCF_027716265.1 Bacillus cereus group sp. Bc031 | reverse complement strand
TAATGTTACACATTATATGATTCTTCTTGTATTTATAAAGAAAAATAGGCATTACTACTTATTTAGTTTACAGAGTATGACAGCCCAATTCCCAATACAATCATTTTTTATCGCCCCATTTCCACTCGATTACACCTCTTTATAGCGCTTCTGTAACAATTGCTGTACACGTGCCGCATACATTTTAAAATAGGGAATCTTTTGCGCGGCAACCTTTCCAAAGTCCATATTCATTAATGTTTCTTCTAATAGTTTGAACTCAAATTCTAGGAATTTATCATGCTGTTTCTGAATTGAATGCGGGATATTATGCAAGGCATCCACAATTTCTCGCACGTATGTCACACTGTATTCATCTTGATTTGAATAGGAAAATACATTTCGAATCAATACAAACGTTTCTTGCAATATTTCATACCCGATATGATGCAATACATTTTTATTTACCAACTCCCCTCATTCCTTTCTCTATGGCCCTTCAATTCCTGTATTGATTTGGAACTCATAATTTTCTACAAACCATTTTTCACCTTCTAATAGTAAATTTAATTTCATGGTGTGTTTTTCTTGTTGTTCTGTTCCATCAACCGTTACAAGATAATCATATTTAACCGTTACATCGGCTTTATTATCAGCGGTTTTAATGTAATACATATCCGTTATCTTTGCTTTCGTTTGAATGTGCATAGACCCATCATCTTCTATATGGTTATGTGCATCCTCTGGCGCATTTAATAATTTGTTTCGTGCTTCTCCTGTTATTATTTCTTTGATCTTTTCAAATCCTGGCTTTTCTTTTTGCTTGTTATCATTCTGTATTAACAGCTCTACAAACTGTTTCGCCACTTCTTGCCCCTTATCTTGTGTATTTTCTGTTAAAACTGTCACGCGCTTTTCCAATGCTCGATTCTCTGTTTTTAGCTCTTTTACTTGTTCCGTCCATTTCTTTTCCGTTTGCTCAACTTTATGCTGTAAAGTGCGATTTTGATTCCATAACCATACACTGATACCTACCAGTACAAATATGACTAAACCAACGATTCCCTGTTTCATCCCTAATCCTCCCTTTCTTTCCGCTTATTTCGGCAAATATGGTGCTGGGTCGACTTGCCCGAATTTAAAGGCTGTTTTAATTTCAAAATGCAAATGTGGCCCTGTTACTTGCCCTGTTCTTCCGCAAACGCCTACCTGTTGACCGACTCCAATGTTTTGCCCTTTCTGTACGGTAATGGATGACATATGACCGTATAGACTCCAATATCCATTTCCATGATTGATTACAACTACGTTTCCGTACCCGCCGAAGCCGCTTCCGCCTGCGCCAAATTCCGCCAACTCTACAACGCCACCTTTCGACGCGGCAATTGCGGTGACACCGTCCTGGCAAGAATAATCAATACCTTTATGAATTGTGCCCCAGCGTGGTCCAAATGGACTTGTAATCGTTGTTTGAGCGATAGGACGAATAAATCCTTGTGAGCTTGCTGATCCAGTATCTACAACGCCGCCTGGTTTTCCCGCTTCGCAATTGAAAGTAAGGCCGCCCATTTGCGCCACAAATTTTTTTACTAATACAGGCCATAAACCATTTGTACCATGTGGATCATTTGCGGCGCCTGGTGGTGCGTATTTCGCTCCAATTGCTTCTATTGTTGTAATTCCCATTCCGATATAGTTTTTATATAAGTTTCGCGCCATAGCGTTGATTCCTTCATCCAAAGTGGCAAACTTCATAAACCCTTTCATTTGTGAACTGCTAGGGTCCATGAGCCCCCCAGGGTTATTGTAGTTTTTTACTGCGTTAGAAGTACCGTTACCCGTTTCCAATCTCGCAATGGCCGCTAGTAAAACAGGATCAATTTGGTTTTGTGTTCCTGCATTTAAAAAGGCTTGTGCTTTCCCTGTAAAAACACCCCCTAAATGGGGCTGTAATTCTTCTGGTGCCACTGTTTTTCCACCTGGCCGACAAACCGTCATTCCATTACTTGGGATGGTTGCTGGTGCTTCCTCTTCTTTTTTGCCAATGCCTTGCCCCAAAACAATTAATAAAAGAAATCCAATACAGACGAACAATCCTATCGTAAAAGTAGAACTTCCAAAAAGAAATTTCAGTAACCAGGATTTTTTTTTCTTCTTCTTTTTTTGTTCTTGTGTAATCTCTTCTTGTACCGTTTTGTCTACAACTTCTTTTATTTCTGGTCTCATATCATCCCTCCCCCCTTACAACATGTATCAAGATTGATTAGAATATTTTCGAACAATCAGCCCATATGTAAGGGCCAAAAGAATAGGAATAATCGCTAAAACATGAAATAGTAACGTTAAAACAGTAGATTGCTGGTCTTGTATAAATTGTAGTAATCCAAAATGACCGATTCCTACAAACCAAATGAAAAAGGCTAGTTTCGCTCTATCATCAATAGGGCAACGTAACTCATTATGGATAATTTGGAGAGTTAAAAGAATGAGCGTATACCAGATAAGTAACCCTAAACCAATCCACCCTAATAAATCTGTCGGCCATTCTCTCTGTATGAAAAGAATGATTATGTTCATCCACCCTAAACACCCGATGCAAAGAAAAATACTGATACTCACCATTTTCATACACGTTAATCCCCAGTGTTTCATAGCTATATCGCTCCTTTTTTCGTAAAAAAATAGTAAAGTCCTAAAAGTCTAGGACTCTACTCATCTTTTTTTGGTGGCTCCAAACCATCTAAGTTATCTAAGTTTTGTGGATCAGTAGAAGGCATCCAGTTTTCACTTCCAGCGGCTACAGCTCCATATTGCATATCTGGTGTATCGATTGTTTCCGCTTCTCCTTGAATCGGTTCATTTTTGCTTACTTCTTTCTCATTTACTCGTGTTAAATCAGAAGAGGAACTGGATTCTGTTGGGATAAATGCGTCAGAAGAATTCGTCACTTGTGCAGTTGACTCGACATCTATATCAGATTTTTTTGCAACAATTTCCCCCGCTTCAGTCACTTCTGCAGGAATAGCATCTGGAATATCTGCACTTGTTGTTTCTGGTGTATGAGGTACAATGACACCTTCTTCATTTACATCTGCACGAATTGTATCTGGTATTAAAGGTTCATTTGCCTCTGTTTCAATTGGCGTTGAGATTTCTTGTTGTGGAAGATGTGTTGAAGTTTCCTGTTCTGGCTGTATTTCTTCTCTTGAAATATCCATCGGAATTTCTTCTGTTGGAATGTCTTGTTGTGGGATATCGGATGGGATTTCTTCATGTGCTTCATGATCTGTTGAAACTTCCTCTAATGGAAGTTCTTGTGTCGGTACTTCTGTTTGAATCTCTTCATATGCCTCCATATCGTTTGAAACTTCTTCTAGTGGTATTTCTTGTTCTGGTACCTCTGTTTGGATTTCTTCATATGCCTCCATATCAGTTGAAACGTCTTCTAATGGTACCTCTTGCTCTGGTACTTCTGGCTGTACCTCTTCATATACTTCTATATCAGTCGGAATGTCTTCTAATGGCACCTCTTGTTCTGGTACTTCTGGTTGAAGTTCTTCATATCCCTCTATATCAGCTGGTATTTCTTCCCCTGTTGGAATTTCCTCATTCTCTAAAGATACAAGTTCTGGTTGAACGTCCATTTCTGATTCTTCTACCTCTGTTCCTTCTTGTTGTCCTTCCACTTCATGTTCTAATGCTTCCTTATCTAAGCTGATAAGGTCTTGTTGCATTGGTGCCTCTTCTTCACCTGGTACCGTTTGTTTTTCTCCTTCCTCTTCCTGCTGTGGTAAATTCCCCTGTTTATCACGATCCTGTAGAGAAATAAGTTTTCCTTTCTTTTGATTCTCTTCTTTTTCTTGTTCCGTTTGATTATTTGGTAAATCATTCGGTATATTCGCTTGCACTAACGGGTTGGCTTTTGTCTTTTCGTCGTCTGTCCCTGCATTTTCTAACTGGCCGCCTGCCGCCGCCAATTCAGCCGCGTTATTAAAATGCATTCCCATTTTGTCTCCAATATAAGACATGGTATTTCCAGCGTACTCTTTTCCTTTATCTACAAAGTTTTCGGTCATAAGAGATATATTTGTGACCGTTTCATACACGCCGCGCGCTCGACTAAAGGCCGCAACAATATTTCCTCTAAACAGGTAGCAAAGAACGAAAACAAGAATTTGAAAAATCATTGTAGACACATATCCTGCAACGCCCGCTTCTGGTAATACATACAGTAATTCTGCCACCGTAAAGATGATAACAAGCATAACTGACATAAAGATTTTTAATGCCAATGGGCGAATCCATTGTGAAGCCCAGCTTTCAATAACTCTGCGGTGTCCTGGCAATAGAGCCACCGCCATAACGATTGGTGAGATAATACTCATGACAAGGAACCATAATTGGAATGCTACAATCAGTAAACAAAACGCGATTACTGGAACACCTGCGAATGTATTCACGACATAGTACATAACTGTAAATACAAGGCGCTCTCCTACAGAAGAAATCACCATCATTTGATTTCCTTTTTTCACTTCTTTCTCAACTGCTTCATTTCGTTCTTTCCCTGGTGATTTTGCCAATAATTCATCTACTCGTTGAGCACCCAACTTTTCTTTTGAATCTTCCCCATACTGTAGAAACAAATATGGTCGTTCAACTAACAAATCCCAAATTTGTTTTTTTACTGAAAAAATTGCATCCGCTTTGGAACGTCCTGGATCACCCGCAACCGTTCCCGTTGCTTTTGCTAACACCGTTACACTAATTTCAGAACTAATTGTATTTGCACTCTTTAAAATCGTACCTGCGTTTCCAATGTACGTAACAATAAAAGCAATAACAAATACTGTTTTCACCAACTCACTTAACCCTTTAGATGGTTGGCGTTTAATAAAGAAGATATAACCTGCGTAACAAGCGGATAACACACACGCAATGCCGATAATTGCTGGGAATAGTCCAGAAGATAAAAAGCCGCCTTTTCCAATACCAGCAATATTTTGCATAGCCGCTCCCAATTTATCCGCAACCGTATCTACAATATCCAAATTCAACGCTTGATCGACTAAAAAGATGGTTAATTGGCCCAGAATCACATTTAACTGAAAGGCCATATTCGCAAGCCATTGACAGGTTGTATACAACATCCTTTGTAAGTCTTTTCCTACACTATCATCACCAAATAAGTACCCACCAACTTTTTGAAATACGTTTTTTTCATCTTCCTTTGGCTGGTACGTATCAATCTCATAATACTTACCCTTATAAATTCCATCTGTGTACCCACTAAATAAATTTTCGGAAATTCGTGCCCCTTTTTGTTCCTGTTTTTCTTCTGTTTTTGTATCTTCCGCTAGGGCCACATGAGGCCCTAACGGTAGTAAAAAGAATACAAGAATCATACAAATAGAGAAAAGTTTTTTCATTCCTTTTGCCCCCATTTATGGATATGTACAGGTTTCACACTTCCTACAATTGAATCTAAACTATTATTGGAATCCCATGCCCATTCATAATTTTTCCACTTTCCGTCTTTTTCATCTTTTACCATTCTTAATTTTCTTCCCATTTGAGCGTTCTCTACAGGATCAAAGTATTTCACACGATAGTAATATTCATTTTCTCCCTCTTCTAAATCATATCGATATAAGTCGTATCTTTCTTTCATTCCTTTGCTAGCACCAGGATTCATAACCTCATCTTTACCTAAGTCATATTTCTTATATAACAAGTCATTAATTTTATTTGAATCCATTTCAATATAAGCTCTTACATACTCCATCGCGGCTTTATCCGCTTCCTTCATATCACGCTCTTTCTGATTTTCTTGTTGATTTGCATTACTTTTCGTTTCATTTGAGCAACCCGCAACCCCCGTTACCATCAACATTCCTGCTACACATAATCCCGATAACATACGTAATTTTTTCATTGTTTCATCCTCCATATACAGATAATTTAGAATACTCTTATCTGTATTGTAATACGAATTACGCCAATTGTTGTGCGCGTTCTTCGTCTGTTTTCGTAGAGGAATCAAATGCAGTCTTTAATTCTTGGAAAACAGGATCAATTTCTACAACAGCTGTTCGGCCGAAAATATCCTGGAATAAGGCTTCACCGCGTCGTAATTGGCGTAACATCAAGATATTTTCTTCTGTGACCGGTAAGTTATAGTAACGCAACATTTCTTCCGCTTCCTTATCGTATTTCAGTGCAAAACAGAACTTCATACCCACATTTGCAACCTCTTTGTTTTCTGATTGATAATCGGATGCATTTTGTGTGCCTAAATACAAGCCGATATTGTGATAACGTCCTTCTCGAATGATTTTGTCAGAAGACGCCGCACCCTCTTTATTTTTCAAAATACTTGATGCTTCATCTTGTAGGTATACTTTGAAAATACTACGGTCGGAATGCATTAAGGATTTACCAAATGCCGCTAATGCAATTAAGATACTACGAGATAATTTGTCTGTAACACTTTCATTCTTTTCCTCTGATTTCGGAATGCGTAAATGTTGAATTTGTAATACTTGTAACGGACGTTCTAGACTTAATACGCGGTAATCTTGACCTTGTTTACCAAACAATAAATCTCCTAGCTGAATGCCTTCTAAAGTCGCTAAACGATTTGTAAGAGCGTTTAACTTTTCTAATTCAGTTGGCAATAAGTTAGGTTCTTTCTTCATTTCCACTAGCTCTTTACGAACCAAAGTTAAACATGCATCTTCTTTTTCCGCCACTCGTTCAATAGCTTTATATAAATAGTCATATCTGATATCCTCTAAACCTACATCGGATAGGAACGTCAAAATTTCAAGTGCTAAACTCTTCGCATCTTCTATTGTTGCGCTTATTCGGAATGGGTCTAAACAGCCCGCATCCTTTTTATCCTTCCCAAGTGTCCATACTTGCAAGGTATCCTCATTGAACCCTGGCAATAATTCGGGCCATCTTGTGCGATATGATGATAGGTAAGGCTTTGATGTAATCTCCACCTTTTCCCCCACCTCACACCGTACGTGCTAGTTTCCTAGCAT
>NZ_JAQFUL010000141.1:0-7091 GCF_027716265.1 Bacillus cereus group sp. Bc031 | reverse complement strand
ACGTGGGAAAATCGGCTTTTTACCTTCCAAAAAATGTCTTAGCGTGGGTTTTATGTCATTTGGTTGGCGGGACCCCTTATAGTTAATTAATCCTGAATGTCATTATATATTTTTCTGTAAGAATGCACCATTCTTCTCTATTTACCTATACTTATATTTTTATAAATTATTACGATATAAATATTGATTTAAAACATTTTGTTCGAAATAATAAATTAGGATTTTCAGGGGTTAAGATCGTTATTTATTCTCCTATGATGAATTCACAAAATTTTCAAACATTAAAAGTGCATACGTTAAGATTTGGTATATAATAAAATCAACCCGTGGTTATAGTGTTTGCTCCGATTCAAATTATGAGATAGTTTGTGTTAAATTTTTTACATTATCTAAAAAAGAACTTGTAGGGATTCCTACAAGTTCTTTTTGCTTTTCTTATTGTATTAGAAAAAAGCCCTTTAAATATAGCAGAAACATAAATAAAGTATATATCTCTAATTTACTAACTAAAATTTTGTGATGCAATTAATGGAGTAGAAGCTATGAAGAAACATGATATTAAGTATCTTTCATTTTATAAACTTGCCAAACAGTATGAAGAAGTAAAAAAAGGGAAACCTAACATATAATTTATGATGATTCAGGGGGTACCAAATGGAGCATAAAACAAAAGTAACAATTGGGGATTATGTTCAATTTTTATCTCGTAAAAATCCTAATTTACAATTAACCGGATATGTAGTGAGTGTTCTACAGAATACAATTGTTGTTGATATTACAGAGATAATGGGAAGTGAAGTAGATGATTTTAGGCAAGTAGTAAAACATGGTTGCTATAATAAAGTGGTTCATAAGCAAATCAAAAATAATGTTTCATAAAAATTGCGCCTAGATATATCTAGGCGCAATTTTTATGGTGAGTAGTTCAATTTATTATTTTACATCGAGAGAGGCAATCTATTTCAATTATCTATATTGCTTTATATAAATGAATTTTCCAAGCGGATGTGTTTGATGTAAATATTTTTTCAAGAGATAAATTGTTTTCTGCTGCATTTTCAATTGGAACAGCAGAAAGTATGTAACGACCATCCATTTTTTTGAAGTGTTCTATATTTAGTTCTGCATTTCTTAAGCGTTTGTTTGATTTTTTTGTAAACATATAGTGTTTTCCAAGTTCATCGGTGAAAATATAACAGCGGCCACCCCATTCGTCAAAATACGTACGAATCGTTTTATTCTTCGCTAGTTCCTTCTCGATTATTTTTCGAAATTCATATTTATATGATAGAGGATAAAAATTATTATATGTATCAAGTGTGTAGAATCCATTGTACTGAGCGATAGCAGGATGTAAACCAATACTAGCGACACGGTACTGTTCCAAAGGTAAATCGATATACTCTTTTATCTCCTGGAATTGTTCTTCTGCAAAAAATTCCTTTACTGAAGGTTTATTTTGAAAAATAAGTTCTTCATTAAAAAAGCTTAACAAAATAATTTGAGCTACCACAAAGCCTGTTACAGCGTGTCTCCATATTTTCCCTTGTAACCATAAAACTTTTAATCCAAGAGCGAATAAAACATAGATAACTAACGGGCGTAAAAAATGATAACGTGCAAAATTAAATGTATCTAAAATGTGAAAACGTTTTGTTAATGGAAGCCAACCTTTATAAAACCAAAAAGCATACCAAATTGACAACGCTATGTTAAACCAAAACAAAAAAACAAAGACTTTTTCTTGCTTCCATTGTTTCTTAGTAATGATAAAATACATCGCAATAAGTATGACAGGTAAAATAACAAATGTATGGACTGTCATGACATGAGTATGTCCGAAAAGGAAATTTTTCAATGTGAGGCGGAGAGACCGCCATAACGATAATCTTGCATGAAAATATTCATCTCTACTGTTAGGTGCAGTAGATAAAAAGAAGGAAGATACTATGCGATATTCTACAATCATGTAAATGAGCGTCATATAAATAATTGAAAAAAGAAAACGAAAGTTCCATTCTTTTTTTATTACTAAGTCCACTAACCAAAGGACTCCCATTCCACTTAAAAAAAAGAAAAAACCTAAAACAATACTCGAATATAGAGGAATAAGAGTGAGTACGAAATAGTTCTTCCACGACCTTTCTCCTTTTCGAATATTTAAAAATGCCCAAAGTGCAAGAGGCATTCCGAGAGTACTAAGCATTCCTGAAGGCCAGAAAGGAGTAAGTGCAAAAGCTAATGAAACTCCTACTGCAATGATCCTCCATTCCTCTCTAGGTAAAAAATGTTGTTTTAAAAGAACATACATCCCTATAAACGCAACCACTCTTGTAATCGTTTGACTTAATGCATACGCAACCATATTTGGAAAAAAAGCATACAACCAAACGATACCACTAAATTCCGTACTAAATGCGTTTCTTGACAATTGATTGTTTATCACCTGTGGAATGGTAGCATCAATTGGACCTATTATCTCTCCGCTCCTTGCCAAAACCTTATACCAGGACAAATTGGAATCAAGATTATCATGAACGCGAATATGCGCATTTTCTCCAAGAATAAATAAAGGAGACAAATAAAGAATGAGTATGATTGCTGCAAAAACAAGTAACTTTATTTCTTTGTTATTCTGGTTTAAAAACATTGAAGGCACCTCAAAAAAATTTCAAAAAGTTTATTTATAAAATTTCCTAAACGAAAGAAATTATCCCTGGTTAATAAGATGTTATGATTTTTTTGTAAATAAGAAAATTCTTGTATACACTTAAGCGTAGAAGAGGGAAGAATACCAGAGGAAAATGAATCTATTTCTTGATTTTGATTAGTTTTATAAAAAAGAAAATTCTTAACAGTTAAGTCGCTCAAAGACTAGATTGTAGACATTATTTAATCTAAATAAAGAAAAGAATTATGGCAGTGAAAACCACGTGCTACAATTCTTTTTAGTATATTTAAGATTTTTTCAATTTGTCTTTATCGTCTACAGCTATATCCTCTTCTATATTGACAGTCTCTTTTACAACATAGATTGGTCGATTCTTACTTTCGTCATAAATACGAGCGATATATTGACTGACAATACCAAGACCAAGAAGTTGCACGCCACTGAAGAATGTGATAGCAACCATAAGAGAAGCCCATCCAGTTTGAATGTCTTGTCCAATAAATTTAACAATAACTGAGTATATTAAAACTGCAATAGAAATTAATACAGAAATTAAACCTAAAGTCATAACCATTCTTAATGGCTTTGTAGAAAATGCAATAATACCATCTGAGGCAAATCTCATCATTTTCTTTAAGGGATATTTTGTTTCACCCGCAAAACGTTCATTTCTTACGTATTCGATATATGTTTGGCGGAATCCAATCCAAGACATCATTCCACGTACGAAACGATTTCGTTCTGTCATTTGTTTGAATACATCTGCTACTTTACAATCAATAAGACGGAAGTCACCTGCGTCTTTAGGAATATTAATATCAGACATGACATTTAAGAAGCGGTAGAAATATTTAGCTGTTACAAGTTTAAACCAAGTTTCACCCTCACGCCGTTTTCTTTTTGCGTAAACAACCTCATAACCTTCTTCCCATTTCGCGATAAGTTCTGGGATGACTTCAGGTGGATCCTGTAAATCAGCATCAATGATGACCATAGCATCACCTTTAGCAACATCAATTCCTGCTGTTACAGCTATTTGATGTCCAAAATTACGAGCAAAGTTTATGATTTTAGCACGAGAATCTTCGGCTGAAATACCTTTTAAAATTTCAATCGTTCGATCGGTACTACCATCATTTACAAAGATAAATTCATAATTAATATTATTTTGTAGCATAACAGATTTTAAACAATTATAGCATTCTTGTGCTACTTCTTCTTCAAAATACATAGGAACGATAATTGAAATAAGTTTCTCCAAGCTTTTATCCTCCTTGTAGTAGGGATTGGTTGAATTATTGCAAATGATTTTGTTTGTTGAATGTCCAAAGTTTATGAAGAGAAAAATTCATTATCATGCCAACACTGATAGAAAAAAGTTGTGAGATAAACTTATTGATAAAAAGTTTATCAACTAATATGAATAAGATAATTGTGTTAAAAATTAATACAATTAAATTTACGGTTAGAAATTTTAAAAATAATGATACCTTTTTATTTTTAAATTCAAAAACCCAATTTTTATTCCAATAATAACTGTTAATAACACCAATTAAATATGCAAAGCAGTTAGCGATAAGGTAATTTATACCAATATTAACTAAAGCTATGTAGCTAATCATTGTGATAAGTGTATTTAATATTCCTACCAAGCTAAACTTTAAAAATTTCTTCATAATGTAGTATCCTCATTTTTATTAAAGATATAAAAATATATAATGATAATTTGTAGTTTTTTTGTATGAATTAATGATTACTTTAAGGGTTTATTAGGGATTACTATTTCTAAAAAGAAGATTGTACATTTAGACATAAATGAACCGGTTCCCTGTAAGATAAAGAACCGGCTATCTATTTACTGTTGTTTTGATGGGATTTGTGTCTTGTAATGGTGGTGATTATTAGTTTGGTTACCATGTCTCTCTTGGTTGTTAGGCGTAATTTCATCAGCAAATTCCATATTTGCTAAATTTACTTTGGATGGAATAAATGAACTTGTTTTATTTTGAAAACCTTGGAACGTATGTTTTATAGGTTTCATCATACTTGAATTACGTGTTGCCAATAACCCTAAAACTGTTCCTAATCCTAGTAAAGAAGCCCAAATCCATCCTTTATTGTTCTTCTTTTTATTTCCGAATAACTCAAGTATTCTTTGGATTATTTCCCTATAATTCAATGATGACATCAAAAAGTTAAGTATATTCAATTTTGTCCCCCCCTATAAAAAATCGTAAAAAGAAACACAAGGTTAATTTCCACATTATTTATAATGCGATATTTTATAGAAATTTATGATACCAACTTATACTAATAATTCTTGATTTTTAAATTGGAATCCTTAATGCTTTTTAAGTGTTTCAAAAGGTACACCTTTTTTAGCGCCGTAAACTCTACTGAATTTAGTGCTTCAAAAGGTTTAAAAACACACTTTTGAATTACTAAATAATTAGCGATATCTTTTGAAGTATTTTTTGTTATAATTTCATTAGAAACACTATTGAAGGGATGTCTATTTATTTTGAATACAAGAAAATTCGGATATATAAGGGTTAGTAGTAGAGATCAAAATGAAGATCGGCAGCTTGAAGCAATGAAACAACTCATCACTGACGAACGAGATATTTTTATCGACAAACAAAGCGGAAAAGATTTTAACCGTGATCAATATCAACTCGTAAAACGCATGTTAAGAAAAGATGATATTTTATATATTCATTCCTTAGATTGTTTCGGCAGAAATAAAGAAGCTATCCTCCAGGAGTGGAAAAATATCACACAAAATATACAAGCTCATATTGTTGTATTAGATATGCCACTTCTAGATACAACTCAATACAAAGATAGTTTAGGAAATCTTATTACTGATTTGGTACTCCAAATCTTGTCCTGGCTTGCTGAAGAAGAACGAACTAAAATAAAAACTCGTCAACGTGAAGGTATTGAATCTGCAAAGAAAAAAGGAAAGCATTTGGGTAGACCCAAAACTGAAATAACTCAGGAATTTATCGATGCATATAACGATTGGAAACATGGAAAGATCACAGCGCTATACGCCATGAAGAAGTGCAATATGACAAGTCCTACATTTTACAGAGTAGTCAAAAGGTATGAGGATAAGGAATGAAAAATATAGCATGACTACAAAAGAGACCAAAAATACAATAGAAGGCTTCTCTTCTTTTTTATTAAATAAGGGAAGAAAACCTTCAACAATTAAACGCTATATATGATGTAGAAAGTTTCATTCAATGGCTGCACCAATCAAAAAAAATCACTGAAAATAATCTTTTTGACTCGCTTCATAAAAAAGAGTTTGAAGCCTTTTCAAATATTTGAAGGAAGATTGTCAGTACTCCGATAAAACTATACACCGCATATATATTGTCTTAAATAGGTTGTACGAATACTTAGATTTACCAAGTCCCATTGAAGGGATTATTCATATAGAACCACCTAATCGGGCATTACGTAGGGAAGATTTCGTTTCTTTCCAGGAAGAGATACGCTTAAAAGACGTTATTTCTTCACTTGAAGGCCTTACAGAAAAACAACGACCAACACGTCCATTTCGAAAATAATACTTTATCCATTCCTGAAGACTCAAAAGTAAATAGAACCATTCATTTGAAGAAAGAAGATAAATTACACTTATATAATTACTATAAAACTATCCCTGAACCTGTACGCCCTAAATATCACAGCAATGATCCGCTGGTTAGTGCTTTTGATTTTACACGTGGGACATATCATTGGAGTTATGAGGATGATGCACCAAAGTTTCTAACTGAAATCTCAATACAAAAAAGGATCCGTTTAGAAGTGAAACGTGCTAATCTCCGAAAGGGAATTTCTGCTCAACATTTTCGGAACACCTTTATTTTAAAGATTATTCAAGGGAACACTACATCTGAACAAGTCATGCAACAAATAGGATTTAAATCTAACTTATCCTTAAAAAGATATTACGAATTACTATAGCAAATAAAGTCTGAAACCCACCAATTAATATGTAATTTTTACACATCTACGAGACTTTAATGAATTAAATAAAAACAGAGGATTAACAATGAGAAAAATGAAGAATCATATTATATGCACCAATACACTTTACGGGATAGGACTACTAAATCTATCAAAATTTGGTCCTGGCGTTCACTAAAAGAAGAAATGCGAGTCCTGGGTATAAAAGACAGTGACATCTTTCAAATTTAAATGATAAAGATGGATCCAAACAAAAAGTAGCATAGCGCTACGCTCCTTAATTAAGAAAAGGAATACTTTACATTCAAAAGCAACTGGCGATAAAAAAGGGGACACATATAAAAAAAGGAAGTTGGAATGTAAAATGTACCCTATAGAATAGACACTTAAAAAAAAGTCTATTCTATAGGGTCTTTCTTGTATAATGAGAGAAAAA
>NZ_JAQFUL010000140.1:0-7195 GCF_027716265.1 Bacillus cereus group sp. Bc031 | reverse complement strand
TTCTCTCATTATACAAGAAAGACCCTATAGAATAGACTTTTTTTTAAGTGTCTATTCTATAGGGTACATTTTAGATTGAAATCTTTCATTTTTTCATTTGGCATTTCGATTGGAGAGAGTTAAGTAAAAAGTAACTCTCTTTTTCGTATAACGAAGCACCTTATAGAGTGGAGGAAGCAACATGAAGAAATGGGTAAAGGGAACGCTGTCTATCGCTGGAGGCGTTGTCTTATTAGCGTGTGCCGGCGGATATTACATGTATAAAAATTATTTTCCAAAGGAACCTGAGCGTATTGTATATGATAAAGAAAGAGTGCTACAACCGATACATAATCAGCTTAAAGGAATTAATATAGAAAATGTAAAGATGAAAGAAAAAGAAGTCGTAAATGCGACTGTAGATGAGCTTCAAAAAATGATTGATGATGGAAAGTTGTCATATGAAGAATTAACGAGTATTTATCTCTTTAGAATACAAGAACATGATCAAAATGGAATAACATTAAATGCTGTTACAGAGATAAATCCTAATGCGATGGAAGAAGCAAGAAAGTTAGATCAAGAGCGAGGTAGAAACAAAAAGTCGAATTTATATGGTATTCCTGTCGTTGTAAAAGATAATGTACAGACGGAAAAAGTGATGCCGACTAGTGCAGGAACATATGTGTTAAAAGATTGGGTTGCAGATGAGGATGCGACGATTGTGAAAAAGTTGAAAGAAGAAGGTGCTTTTGTTTTAGGAAAAGCGAATATGTCTGAGTGGGCAAATTATTTATCCTTTACAATGCCTAGCGGATATAGCGGGAAAAAAGGACAAAATTTGAATCCGTATGGTCCGATTACGTTTGATACATCAGGATCAAGCTCTGGATCTGCTACAGTAGTTGCGGCAGATTTTGCACCGCTTGCAATCGGGACAGAAACGACTGGATCAATTGTAGCACCAGCGACGCAGCAATCAGTAGTTGGATTACGTCCATCACTAGGTATGGTGAGTAGATCAGGCATTATTCCGTTAGCTGAAACGCTTGATACAGCAGGGCCGATGGCAAGAACGGTAAAGGATGCGGCAACGTTATTTAACATAATGGTAAGTTATGATGAAAAAGATGCTATGACAGAAAAAATGAAAGATAAAGAAAGAATGGATTATACGAAGGACTTATCAATAGACGGTTTGAAAGGGAAAAAAGTAGGAGTACTATTTTCAATAGATCGACAAGATGACAATAGAAAAGAAGTAGCACAAAAGATAAGAAAAGACCTTCAAGATGCAGGTGCAATAGTGACTGATGATATTCAGTTAAACGCTGAGGGTGTAGATAATCTACAAACATTAGAATATGAATTCAAACATAATGTTAACGATTTTCTTTCAAAGCAAAAAAATGTACCGGTAAAATCGTTAGAAGAGATTATAGCGTTTAATAAAAAGGATAGTAATAGACGAATAAAATATGGACAAACATTAATTGAGGGATCTGAAAAATCTGCTACAACGAAAGATGAGTTTGAAAAAAGTAGTGCAAACGAGTCAAAAAAATGCAAGAAAAGAGCTAGATAGATATTTAGTAGAAAAAGGTTTGGATGCTCTAGTTATGATTAATAACGATGAAGTTCTTCTATCCGCTGTAGCTGGTTATCCGGAATTAGCGGTTCCTGCTGGATATGATAAAAATGGAGAACCAATCGGTGTAGTGTTTGTAGGGAAACAGTTTGGTGAAAAAGAGCTTTTCAATATTGGATATGCGTATGAGCAGCAGTCTAAAAATAGAAAACCACCTAAATTGTAAAAGGTTAAACGAAAAAAAGAGCTCAACTGAAGTAAGTAGGTGGGCTAATATAAATAGAATCTAACAATATAAAAAGAAAAAAAGGATTCTTTCTAATTAGTAAGAAAGATTGTCTATAGAAGTTCATAAAATGTAATATATTCAATTTCCATCCATTGAAGGGGGAGGTTAAATCTTAATGAATGAAGTGAAAAATTTTTTTCTAAGTAGAGGGTTTCAACGGTTTCTCGTTTTAATAATAGTAGCGCTTGTATTATATGGATTAAAAAGTATGATCAACTTAATATTAATTACGTTTATACTGACATTTTTAATGGATCGATTTCAACGTTTTATTTCAAAAAAATTGAAAGTGAACCGGAAAATTGTTATCGCCTGTTTGTATATCATATTAGTTTCCTTTATTGGCACGACATTGTATAAATATTTACCTGTGTTAACGATACAAATTTCGCAATTGATTTATCAATTTAAATTGTTCTTTCAAAACCCGCCTGATAATGAAATCATTAAATATGCACTTTCGACAATTAACGGAATGGAAGTATCAAAGTATATAGAACAAGGTGTAGATGTCATCTATCAATCGATAGCAAATATAGGGAAGGTAAGTTTACAAATATTATTGTCTCTCATATTAAGCTTATTTTTCTTATTAGAGAAGGAGCGTATTATTACCTTTACTTCTAAATTTAAAGAGAGTAAGCTAAAGATTTTTTATGAGGAAATCGCATATTTTGGCGAAAGGTTTGCAAGATCGTTCGGTAAAGTAATTGAAGCACAGTTTTTAATTGCGGTTGTAAATTGTATTCTTACTGTTATTGCATTAATTGTTTTAGGATTTCCGCAGCTTCTCGTATTAGCTGTTATGATTTTTCTACTAGGGTTGATTCCAGTTGCAGGTGTGATTATTTCTTTATTTCCACTTAGTATCATTGCTTATAACGTAGGCGGAGTTATGTACGTTGTATACATACTTATTTTCATTACAGTCATCCATGCTCTTGAAAGTTATTTTTTAAACCCGAAGTTTATGTCTGCGAAAACGAATTTACCAATCTTTTATACATTTATAATTCTCATCTTTTCAGAACATTTCCTTGGAATATGGGGGCTTATTATCGGGATACCAATCTTTATCTTTTTCTTAGATGTACTTGATGTAAATAATGAGGAATCGATTAAAAAATAGAAAATAAAGTAAAAAGCAATCCGAAATAATTTGGATTGCTTTTTGCTATACATATTAAAGAACAGGAGCTATTGTTTCTTTCAACACTTGAACTGAGTGATCGAATTTTAATTCTTCGTCTTCACTTAATTCTACTTCTAAAATTTCACGAACCCCGCCGCGATTTAAAACAGCAGGTACACCAATATACACATCTTTTTGACCATATTGACCTTCTAAGTAAGCCGATACAGTTAATACACTATTTTCATCATTTAAAATCGCTTTAGTAACACGTAGAAGTGACATACCGATACCGTAGTAAGTTGCACCTTTTCGCTCAATAATATGGTAAGCTGCATCACGAACGTTTATGAAAATTTTGTCTAAATCTTCTTGATTATAC
Source organism: Bacillus cereus group sp. Bc031 (assembly GCF_027716265.1). Lineage (NCBI taxonomy): Bacteria > Bacillati > Bacillota > Bacilli > Caryophanales > Bacillaceae > Bacillus > Bacillus cereus group sp. Bc031. Next base: position 3,825 of record NZ_JAQFUL010000140.1, on the reverse strand, counting down.
GTGTTGTCTTTTTCAAGCAGTGTCTGTAGTTTTTGGATACCAACGGAAACGTGGCTCCAAACTGGAAGTTCAGTATCGCCATGTTCTCCGATAATATAGGCGTGAATGTTGTGTGGACCAATATCGAAGTACTCACCTAACATATAGCGGAAACGAGCAGAATCAAGCGTTGTACCAGAACCGATTACACGTTCTTTCGGTAAACCAGATTCTTTCCAAGTTACGTAAGTTAAAATATCTACAGGATTTGTTGCGATTAAGAAAATGCCATCAAACCCGCTATCCATAATACTGCGAACGATTTGTTTAAAGATTTTAGCGTTTTTCTCAACTAAATCTAAACGTGTTTCACCTGGCTTTTGTGGTAATCCAGCCGTAATGACTACAAGGTCAGCATCTTTACAATCTTCGTAGCTACCTTTCCATACTCTAGTTGGAGCTGGAGCAAATGGAACGGCATGACTTAAATCCATCGCTTCTCCTTCAGCTTTTGCTTCGTTTACATCAACTAAAACAAATTCTTCAGCTACAGCTTGGTTAATCATGCAGTAAGCATAACTACATCCAACTGCTCCTGTTCCGACTAATACAACACGGTTAATACCTTTTTTCATTTCAAAATTCCTCGCAATTTCATTGATTTTATTATGTAAGATAATACGTCTTACTTCTATAGATTCATATCTAGTTTATTACATTTTATAAAAGATATTCAAGTATTTGAAAATGTATCCGTGCAATTTCTTGCATAAAACATAGGAAGTAAGTTAACCGAATATAATGCAATAAAATCCTTTATTGAAGGGGAAAAGGCCATGATGCAGCCATTAACGATGGAAAGAATGCTCCATATTATTCATGTGGGGCTCGTTAAAACGAAGGAGCCAAAACAGATTATTATTGTTGGTGCAGGAATTTCAGGATTAGTTGCAGCATCGTTATTGAAAGAAGCAGGTCATAACATAACAATTTTAGAAGCGAATAATCGAATAGGCGGAAGAATATATACGATCCGTGAACCGTTTAGCAGAGGTTTATATTTTAATGCAGGACCAATGCGAATTCCTGATACACACAAGTTAACTTTAGCTTACATTCGTAAATTTAAATTACCGTTAAATCTTTTTATAAATAAAACCGCTTCAGATATTATTTATACGAATAATATTAAAACGAGATTAAGCATATTCGAAAAAAATCCAAGTATACTTGGATATCCTATTTTAGAGAGGGAAAAAGGTAAAACGGCAGAAGAGTTAATGTTAGAGGTATTAGAACCGATTCTAAATTATATTAAGAAAGATCCTAATAAGAATTGGAGTATTGTTGAGAAAAAGTATAAAGCATATTCGCTCGGCACATTTTTAACTGAATATTATTCAGACGGTGCAATAGATATGATTGGTGTACTTCTTGATATGGAAGCGTATATGGGAATGTCTTTAATTGAAGTATTACGAGAAATGGTCTTCTTTACTTCAACGACGAAATATTATGAAATAACGGGCGGGATGGATGCATTACCAAAAGCATTTTTATCGCAGTTAAATGAGAATATATTTATGCGGTATAAGGTTGAAAAAATTATACAAGAAAATAGCAAAGTGATGATGCAAGTAAACTATGAACAAACTATTGAGAGATTTATGGTTACAGGTGATGTTGCAATTGTTACGATCCCATTTTCAGCTTTACGTTTTGTTGAAATTCAGCCTTACAATCTATTCTCTTATTATAAAAGACGAGCAATTCGTGAATTAAATTATATTGCTGCAACTAAAATTGCGATAGAGTTTAAAAGTAGATTTTGGGAGAAAGCGGGACAGTGTGGAGGTAAATCTATTACAGATTTACCTATACGGTTTACATATTATCCGAGTTATGGCATTCATACACCAGGGGCAGCTATCGTTTTAGCGAGTTATACGTGGGCAGATGAGGCGTTAACATGGGATAGTTTACCGGATAGAGAACGCATTCGTTACGCATTAAAAAATTTAGCAGAAATATACGGTGATATCGTCTATAGTGAGTTTGTTACGGGAACATCTTTTAGCTGGAGTCAAAATCCGTATTCTTGCGGTGCATTTACAGCTTTTGAACCAGGTCAAGAGCTCGAGTTATTTCCGTATATTACACCACCATCTGGAAAAGTGCACTTTGCAGGAGAGCATACGACATTAACACATGGGTGGATGCAAGGAGCGATAGAATCTGGGATTAAAGTTGCTTATGAAGTAAACGAACAGTGAACATATATTTACAAATCACGACTCTTTTAATAAAATAATAAATATAAATCGTAATTATTACGCTTTGAATACGTTTTGAAATAAAGAAATGGATGGTCGATCAAATGAATAAAGTAGAAATTCATATATTAGGTGGCTTTTTAGGTAGCGGAAAATCAACATTATTACAAAATTTATTGTTAGCGGAGAAAAAGAAGAATAGAAAAGTTGCAGTGTTAATGAATGAAATTGGTGAATACTCAGTAGATACAGATATTATTGGAAAAGAGAATGTTTTAAGGGAACTTCTTAAAGGGTGTATTTGTTGTACGTTAAAAGAAGAGCTTGAAATACAATTACATTCGTTATATCAGCAAGAAAGACCAGATGTCATTTATATAGAAACGACAGGTGTTGCGCATCCAATTGAAGTGTTAGATGCATGTGTATCACCAATTTTAGCACCTTTCTTAGAAGTGAAATCAATAGTAGTCGTTTTAGATGCAGTAAGGTGGTTAAATCGAAGTATATTAAGTGCAAATGTGCAACAGCTACTGCATGAGCAAATGAAATTTGGTAGCCATATTTTAATTAATAAATCAGATTTACTAACATTTGCGGATAAGAACAAAGTAATTGAAGACGTGAAAGCAATAAATAATCATGCAAAATTGTTTGAAACAAAATATTGTAATATATCTTTAGAAGATATAGAAGAAGCTGAATTTATGAATGATGGGGAACATGAGACACTACATGTCAAACAGCATTTACATATACAAACGATGACATATCAATTTACGAAATCGATTGATCAAGACAATTTATATGAATGGCTTTTAAATTTACCAGATAGTATTTATCGTGTAAAAGGATTTGTGAAATTCCATGGAGATAAATACCCGCACCTATTCCAATATTCATTTGGGGTACCAACTTTACTGGAACAAGACTTCGGTTTCCCGACGAACTTGGTAGTGATAGGGGAAGGGCTAGATAAGAAACAATTGGCTGAAGGGTTAGAGAAAGTAGAACTTAACTCTAATTAAGGTGAAAAGACTAACTTAAAAATAAGTTAGTCTTTTTGTATGGTCATTACTGAAATGAAACAGTATTTTCAATTGGATTGCAGAATATATATTGATTGTATGTCCGTTTCCATTACATAGGAAGGTGATTATATATTTGTGCCGAATGTAGAGGGTACTACAAGAGTTTTCCATTATCTATTGAATTAGTTAGTCATGATTACGGACAGGGGATTTTGGCGTGTTTGATTCTATCAGAAAGTAAAGTATAGGGAGGATCACAATGTCGATGAAAAAACGTAAGTGGCTAAAGACGATGTTTACTGGTTGTGTTTTAGGTTCGTTATTAATAACAGCAGCTTGTTCAGGAAAGAAAACAAGTACAGAGGATGACAAGACGATTAAGGTAGGAGTCCTTGCTTCTATAACAGGACCGCTAGAATCGTATGGAAAACAAACAGTGAACGGATTTGAATTAGGGTTAGACTATCATGCCCATCAACTTAAGAATTTTCACTACCCCCAAGTGACAAAAAACGTTATTCTTTCTAAAAAGCTAGCTAGAA
>NZ_JAQFUL010000139.1:0-7558 GCF_027716265.1 Bacillus cereus group sp. Bc031 | reverse complement strand
AAAGTACATTACGTGTTTTTTAGTTTGTTTGAACGAAAGTTCATTTTGTTTTCGTTCTTAAGTTGATGGGCATGTGGGTGGAACCAAAGTGGGAAAATATTGAAAAACAAAAAGAGATAATACGTCAAGAAACCATTAAACCTTCTGTAGAAAAAATTAAAGAAAAGGCAGCTTTTATTTATCAAATGCATCAAGAACTTAAATTAGAGAGCTTTGGTAAAGAAGTTGATATAAGACCACATACAGAAAGAAAAATAAATGAACAAGCAAACGAATTAAATGCTTTAATACAGCAGTTATTTGTAGCATTAAAGTCAAATGAAGACGTATTAGAAGTAAGTAATTTAATTGAGAAAGAGGAAGAAAAATGGCTGGAAAACCAATAGTATTCGATGAACAAGAGTTACATGAAATTATTCAATTACGATTAAAGGAGTTAAATGGTAACCATTTAAAGCTAACATATAACAGTGTGTTTCAATTAAATAAACAATTGGTAAAAGATAAGAAAATAAGGGCTAATGGTGTCCCTTTTAAAGGATATTCACAGGATTTTTGGTCAAAGGAATATCGAGGTTCTCCATATCGAGGAAAAGAACTAATCGACGAAATGAAAAATAAGACATTAATTGAAGTGGTTGATGGTAGTTTTGGAAAGGATTTTGTTGATATCGCAAAATTAGTAGATGATCATCATACTAACCCACAACAATTAGCAAAAAAAATTATGCGTTTAATGGAGAAAGATAGAAAATCAATCAAAGAATTAAACAAAGAAAATATAGAACTTTTAAAAGAAAAACGTAAACTTCAAGAGGAAATCGAACAACTGCAAAAGGGGATAATAACACTTTTTCATCATAGCAAATCGCATAAAAACTCTCTTGTCAATGTTATGAACATGGGAAAAACGGCTGACCCTGTTGTGAAGGATGTATTAATGTCTATGTTTGCTGGTGATATGACTCTTCTTTATAATTTTAATGATAATGAAACAAAAAAAGAGGAAATGAAAGTAGTTCCATTAAAAGAAAGCAATTCAGGTTCTATTGCAGACGATTATGGTTTTTAAAGAAGAAACTGCTAACAGAATAAAAAACAAAAGAGCTTAGAACTTCTAAGCTCTTTTATTTTTGTAATGTTGAAAAGTATAATTAACAAATTAATCATACATTCAGTCCTTCATTCCATCATCAATCCATTTATTAAAATGTGTTTTGACTGGTTTGCCATGATAATACGTTCCATAAGAACTATCGTATACTCTTGTCCACCAGTTCTCCACACCGTCATTGGGTTGTAATTTTTTTTGGACTTCTATGTAGTTTGAATAAAACGTACTAGACATTACAATTGCACCAATTCCATTTTTATTACCTAAATCAGACAATTTAGCGGCTATCGTTACAGATTCACCAATCCAAACTAAGTTATTAATTGCAGAGGATTTTCTACCTACTTTAACAGCTAAAGTTTTATTTGTTGCTAAACCAATCCCTGCTTTTATCGTAGGAAGGCTTCTTTCCTCTAGTAGTTTATTCAACATTTTCATATAAGTATTTATATGAAAAGCTCGATTTGCAATATCATAAAGATCTTTTTGAAGCGGTGTTGAATATACCGCATATACACAGTCTCCGCGTATTCCAATTTCTTTTAAATCATTATCCGTATCTTTTCTTAAAATTTCTATAATTTCAGAAGTAAATCCTCGTATTACTTTCGCTATATCTACATCATTTTCTCCTGAAAACAGAGTCGTTGAATCTCTTAAATCTCTTAAATCTACAAAAATAGCACCAGTCCAAGCTTTATAACCATTAGTATAGGTGAAATCTTCATCTCGTGGGAATTTATCTACTTCATTAACTTTATCTGTATTATCAAGAATTTCTTCTACTTTTTTCTTACGTTCCTTATAGTCATAATCTTTGAAATCCATTACTTAAATCCCCCTAGCATCACTAAAATCATTCCCATTACATATAAAATTAGTACGCCTCCAATTCCAAGAGCAGCACATTTAATACCTTTACTGTAATAAGAATACTTAATTGTACAAATTTTGGCGTTTACATAAATTTGTGACAAAATATCCGTTATTTCGTCATCGTCTTGAGAGTTATTCATTTTATCTTTAAATTCTCTAAAGTTATTTTTAGCTATACTTTCGAAAAAATAAAGTGAATCATTATAAATGCCTTCATATGCTAGTGTATCTTTACTTAATCGAGGAACCAGCACTCTAACTAAGCAATAAACTCCATATATAAAAATAACCCACGAAATAACAAATAATAATAGATATAAAAGATTTGCAAAATTAATGTGTTGAAGGGGTTGTGAAAGAATCTGTTTTAACATTTTAATAGAATTCTCTGATGTAAATATTGTAAGAAATACACCAAGTACTGCAATTACAATAGATGCTTTAGTATCACAACTTTTAATCCAGTCGAGATGTCGATCTAAACGATCGGTCAGATTGCTTTTATCTAAAGAATTATTTCCTGCCATAAATATTCACCTCCTAAAAGCTTATTATTTATATTATATAATATCTTTAAGAAGATTTAACAACATTTAACAGCATTTGCATTGCTTTTATTTAATTTTTATTGGTTCCATAAAAACTTAATTGCTAAAAAACGAATGAAATTATATTGTAGTAAAAAAGATAGATAAAGAAAATAACGCTTTATCTATCTTAATTGTTTATTTATATAATGTTTTAATTTTATATAAATTCTCTTTTTAGTACCACATAAAATTATAATGATTTTCTATGCGAAAACTTGTCTCTTAATTTTAAAGCTACGTTAACCAGTGCAATTAATACAGGAACTTCTACTAATGGGCCGATAACTGCTGCGAAGGCTGCACCTGAGTGAATGCCAAATACTCCAACTGCAACTGCAATAGCTAATTCAAAATTATTACTTGCTGCTGTGAATGATAAAGAAGTTGCAACAGGATAACTTGTGCCCATTTTCTTAGATAAGAAGAACGAAACAAAGAACATTAAGATAAAGTAAATAAGTAATGGGATTGCAATTCGTACAACATCCATTGGTAACTGAACAATCATTTCACCTTTAATAGAGAACATCACAACAATCGTGAATAGTAAGGCGATTAAAGTTAATGGACTAATACGAGGGACGACCGTTGATTCATACCATTCGCGTCCTTTTGTTTTTACAAAAATAAACCGTGTTAACATACCTGCAACAAATGGAATCCCTAAATAAATACCAACACTTTTTGCGATTTCTCCCATTGAGATATCTACAACAAAACTATCCATACCTAACCATTTCGGCAATACTGTGACGAATACATATGTGTATACAGAATACAGTAAGATTTGGAAAATGGAATTAAAGGCAACAAGACCAGCAGTGTATTCACGGTCGCCTTGTGCAAGGTCATTCCAAACAATAACCATAGCAATACAACGTGCTAAACCAATCATGATTAAACCAACCATATATTCTGGATAGTCTTGTAGAAAGACGATTGCTAATACAAACATTAAAATCGGTCCAATGACCCAGTTTTGAAATAAAGACAATAATAGCACTTTCCAATCTTTAAATACGCGCCACATTTCCTCGTATCGAACTTTTGCGAGTGGTGGATACATCATAATAATAAGTCCAATTGCAATCGGAATAGATGTTGTTCCTACTTGTAAAGAATTTAGATGATCAACAAAACTTGGTGATACATAGCCAATGAATACACCTAATGCCATAGCTAGGAAAATCCACAATGTTAAATAGCGGTCTAGAAAAGATAAGTTCTTACTGACTTTCCCCACTTTATTCTCCTCCTTGAAATATATAATCAATCACTTATATAAGTATACGCTTATATTAGCGTTTGATTATATGTTTTTCAAGTATTTTGAATGGACAAGAAATTTTTAGTCAGAGAGATGAATATTGTAAAATATGAAACTAATGTTTTTTCGGATTTTTATATTATTAATTGGAGGGAAGAGATATAATTATTTAAAAACGGTAAAGGGAGTTATCCATGAAGGGAAAAGAATTTTTGGATTATATATTAGTGCAGCAATATCAAAATAGTGCTACATATAAAATTGGTAAGACTAATAAACAAAGTCATTTAAAATATAGCCTTAAACATACATCAGTTTTCAATTTAACAGATATGGATAGTGAGGGAAGTAAACCAGGTAATTATAAAACAATCGCACATGAGGTAGGGCATTTGGTTAATAATATTAATAATCCCAGTTGGTTTAAAAAGTTATTATTATTTCAATACTTATTTTTTACTTTTGCAGGTATAAGTATAATTTATGCTCTTTTTTACTTAGGTTATATTTATATACAAGGATTCTCGTATGATGTATTGTATGTTTTTTTGGTAGTCATGAGCTTAGTATCAGTAACATTGGGTGGCTATTTTGCTGCTATAAAAACGAAAGATGAGGAGTTTGCAGATCAAAATGCTGAATTGTTAATTAATAAATATTTAAAGGATGCACTCAAACATTATGGGAATTCTGGAAATGTACTACAAATCTACAACAGTACCTTAAAAGTATTACAGGAAGAAAGCAAGAAGTTTCGAAATAATTATAGAGTCATAATTACTGCTGTCTCACTAGTACCCTTGATAGGGTTAGTTATCGCACATGTTACTAACATGTAATTAATATTTTAGTTTTATATATAATGTTATTAATAAGTGTAAAAATATCAATAAAAAGAAACTAACCAAAAATATTAGATTTTGATAAATGATATAAATATAGAGGATGAAAAAATATGTGGATAACATACTAATGTAATACATTGCTTTGAATAAACTACTGAAATATAAGTTATTAATCCTAATACGACAATAACTGAACAGTAAACAAGCATATAAAGAAAATAAAATGAATAATAAAATATATTTCAAAATCATCCCTCCTTTTTTTGAGAATAATTAATTGGATTGAATTGTCAAGGTAATCCTTATAAAAACGTTCTTATAAATTTATAAGAACGTTTTTTAGTGAATAATGGGTTCTTTTTGGTTGAATATATAAGCAAATGCTTATATATTTATGGTGTAGAAAAGGAGGTTGAGATATGCAAAAAACAACATTAGAAATTGAAAAGGTATCAAGTATCCTGAAATTATTAGGAGATAAAACGCGATTAGCAATAATGCGAATGGTATATGAACAAGAATATTGTGTTTGTAACTTTGTAGATATATTTAAAATGAGCCAACCTTCTATTAGTCAGCATGTACGCAAGCTAAAAGATGCGGGGCTTGTAAAAGAAGAAAGACGTGGACAATGGATTTATTACTCCATAAATATAGAAAGTGAATACTATGAATTGGTTCAAGATATGATTCGTCATGTAGACCTACCTCATGGTGCAACTACTTGTGATGATAACTGCTGTAACTAACAGAAATATTAGGAGATGAACAAACATGACAAAGAAAACAATCTATTTCTTATGTACAGGTAACTCTTGCCGTAGTCAAATTGCTGAAGGATTTGGAAAAACATATTTAGGAGATACATGGAATGTATACTCTGCAGGGATTGAAGCACATGGTGTGAATCCAAATGCAATTAAAGCAATGAATGAAGTAAATATTGATATTACAGGTCAAACATCAGATATAATCGACCGTGACATTTTAAATAAAGCAGACCTTGTTGTGACATTGTGTGGACATGCGAGAGACGTATGCCCAACAATTCCTCCACATGTAAAACATGAGCATTGGGGATTTGATGATCCAGCAGGACAAGATTGGTCAGTGTTTCAACGTGTGCGTGACGAGATTAGCGCACGCATTAAGAAATTTGCAGAAACAGGTGAGTAATCAAAAACATAGCCGAGAATTCGTTCTCGGCTTCTTATATAGGATAGGAGGAGAAAGAAACATGAAAAAAATTGAAATTTATGACCCAGCAATGTGTTGTTCAACAGGTGTTTGTGGACCAAGTGTAGACCCTGAATTAATTCGAGTTTCTGTGGCTGTAAACAATTTGAAAAATAAAGGTTTTAATATCACACGCTACAACCTAGCAAGTGAACCAGATGCATTTGCTTCAAATGAAACAATTAGTAAATTGTTAATGGAAAAAGGACCTGAAGTACTTCCTGTTACTCTTGTTGATGGTGAAGTAGTGAAAGAGCAAACACACTTATCAAATGATGAGTTTGTTACATTAACAGGATTAACAGAAGAAGAATTAAGTCAGAAGCCTCGTGTACGTTTAGGGCTAAACGTGAAAAAGTAAAGAGAAAGAAGGAATGGGCATGACTCGTTTATATGATCCACAGACAATGGAGTTTACACCATTTTTATTTTTTACTGGAAAAGGTGGTGTGGGGAAAACATCAACTGCATGTGCAACGGCAGTCACATTAGCTGATAAAGGAAAACGTGTGTTACTTGTAAGTACAGACCCAGCTTCAAACTTACAAGATGTGTTTAAAATGGAACTAACGAATCACCCTGTAGAAATCCCTAGTGTAAATAATTTATTCGTAGCAAATTTAGACCCTGAAACAGCGGCAAATGAGTATAAAGAGCGTGTTGTAGGTCCGTATCGCGGAAAACTTCCAGAAGCGGTTATTAATCAAATGGAAGAACAACTATCAGGAGCATGTACGGTAGAAATTGCTGCATTTGACGAGTTTTCATCGTTATTAACAAATAAAGAACTCACAGAACAGTACGATCATATTATTTTTGATACAGCACCAACAGGTCATACATTACGTCTTCTTCAACTTCCAACGGCATGGAGTGGGTTTTTAGAAGAAAGTACACATGGTGCTTCTTGTCTTGGGCCACTTGCTGGATTAGGTGAGAAGAAAAAGCTTTATGAGGCAACAGTTAACGCTCTATCTAACGGGAAACAAACAACGTTGGTGTTAGTAACCCGTCCAGATATATCTCCAGTACAAGAAGCGGCAAGGGCTTCAAAAGAACTTGGAGACATTGGTGTACAAAATCAAATGTTACTCATTAATGGTATGATGCAAAATCAAGTGAAAGAGGATGAAGTATCAAAAACCTTTTATGAGAGACAAACAAAAGCATTAGAACAAACACCAAATAAATTAAAACAAATTCCAACTTATGCTGTTCCTTTAGCGCCATTTAACATTACTGGTATTGAAAATCTTCGCAAGTTATTCATAGATAATGCTATACCTGATGTAGAGACGTTAGAAGTGGAAGATATAAAAACAAAGCCTTTAAAAGACTTGATTGAGAATATAAACCAAACAGGTCAACGTGTTATTTTCACGATGGGAAAAGGCGGTGTGGGAAAAACAACGGTCGCGTCTACGATTGCGGTTGGTTTAGTAGAAAAGGGACACAAGGTTCATTTAACGACTACTGATCCAGCAGCTCACTTAGATCATGTTATGCACCACGAATCCCTACACGGAAACTTATCCGTAAGTCGTATTGATCCAAAAGTCGGTGCGACACGTTCCTAAGTGAAAAGCTTAGGCATTGTCGAACTTACAGTTCAACAGTGAACTGTCATTCC
>NZ_JAQFUL010000138.1:0-7630 GCF_027716265.1 Bacillus cereus group sp. Bc031 | reverse complement strand
TCCTTCCATGCGGTATGCATGGAAGGATGACCCATTTAGTTAAATTTTATTCATTTTCTTAACTTGATGGCTATGGCCCATATCGGGCAGCTTATTTACATAACAATTGTTATCAGAGGTGTGCAAACAACTCAATGCAATGTCATCTTAATTCGAGTTTTTCCAACTCTTCTTCAGGAATATTGCTATATTTGTAATGAATCGTTTTTATATCATTTCCTTAGAGATGATATTATTGCTTATTGCACGTTTCAACCTATTAAAAGCCAATCATGTAATCTTTAAAACCCCTCGTTAACTAGCTCTTTTATCGAGTTTAATTTTGAAGAAAGCTCGATAAACCATTCTTCGTCTCCTGTTAATAATGCAAGGTCTATCAGGTAAAGGATTTGCTCCTTATTGATTACCTTTGATTCAGGAAGTTTGTTAACATGTTTACTAAAGAGTAAAATCGCTTCGTTTTTTGTGTACTTGTCGTCGCGTTTCACAATACTAACTGTAACTACATCTTCCACTTCATCAAGCGATACAACGTAACCAACTATAAATTCGCCCTCATTTGATATTCCACGAACCCAATCTCCTACTTTTAAAACTTGATTATTATTTGACATCATACTTTTTCACCTTCTTATAAATATTTTTTGTGGTGATAAAAAAGAAATAAAAACGAAATTAAACTGTAATATTTTCCATTACATTTAAATAGTAAGAACTTACGTCTCTATATAACAAGTGAGCCGCTTAACGTTCTTGATTGATAAGATCAACAACTTCTTTCATTGTGTAATTCTTTAAGTATTCACCTAGATGTTCTTCCGCACCTAAGAAAATAGTGAACAGCACTTTTCGCATGTTTGAACCTACAATACACTGATCATTTGATTCTGGGCACTTAGGCTGCAATGCACCTTCAGAGGTTATTTGATAAATATGCCAAAGATTAACTTCATCTAAATCTCGGGCGAAAATAAAACCGCCACCAGTCCCCTCTTTCGATTGTATAAACTTATGTTTTTTTAACAAACTTAGCACTTTGCGAATGCGTACTGGGTGAACCCCCGCACTTTCTGAAATAGCATTACTTGTTGACATCCTGTCTGGTTGTAAAGCTAAATAAGTTAAACTGTGTATGGCCAAAGTAAAGTCGCTGCTCATTGTTTTCCTCCTACGATCAAAAATATTATTTCTCCTATATTAACATACTGTAGCCATAAATATTACAGATAGGTTAGTCAAACGTTAAAATATATAAGAACCACTCTTAGCATAAAGAAATACATTCCATAACTCCCTTTAGCTTTTTAAGTTAAACATACATTTAAAGACTCCATTGTTTCTTCACTTGCTCTTCTGCCAATTGTTTAATTTTTGTCCATATCGTATCTTTGCTTACAATAACATTTGTTTGATAATTTCTATCATTATAATTGACTGTAACACATACTTCTATCATTTCCTGCTTCCTCCTTTCAAACAAATTTCTTATCTATATTTAAGTCCTGAAAAGTCTTGGATTTAGTTATAATCTCTAACTTATAACTTCATTTTTTTGATAATCATATTTAAAAATCCCACTGTTTTTTGACTTGTTCTTCTGCCAATTGTTTAATTTTTGTCCACACCGTATCTTTACTTACAATAACATTTGTTTGATAGTTTCTATCTTTATAATTCACTGTAACGCATACTTCTATAACCTTCAGTTTCCTCCTTTCAAAAAATTTCTCTCTCATACCATTACTTATTAATTAGCCAACTTTTGCAGTTCAATATTTAAAAATGTTCGAACGCTACGTGGTAAAAATTTACGAATTTCTTCGTCATTAAAACCAATCTGTAATCTTTTCTCGTCCAGCATAATTGGGCGACGCAACATTAGCGGATGCTCAATTATTAATTGATAAAATTCATTCAGCGAAAGCTCATCTATATTTATATTTAAGTCTTGAAAAGTTTTGGATCTAGTTGAAATTATTTCAGTGGCACCCTCTTCAGTTAAACGAAGAATGGATTTAAGTTCATCCACTGTCATAGAATTGGATACGATATTTTTTTCAGTATAATCAATTTGATTCTCTTCCAGCCATGCTTTCGCTTTTCGGCATGAAGCACAACTTGCTGTTGTATATAAAACCACCATATTTCACTCACTCCTTTAATGTTCTTTATAAAATGTACACTTTAAATATCATTTGTTGAAATGTATTAAAAAAAATTACAGTTTAGAATCAAATTCACGTAATGTTAGTTATTCGGCAATGTTTCGTTTATTTTTTACTACTCGGTTCTTTGCATGCTTCTTTTATAAAATAGTTGAAACTACATTTTACAGATGATGACAACTCACTTCTTAAATCTATACTGTAATTTTAAACCTTACAGTTCTATTAATCAAATGTTAAGTCTTGGATTAATTAATCATTTTTTGTGAATGTCCCCATAGTGTTATGCTGACCAATTCTAAATGCACTTCAAAGTACATTTTATTCATTTCTTACTTACATGTGTTAGTATGAACGATATTTCGCATAATAAAAAGTACGTACTTTAAAGTGTTATAGGTACTAAAAAGTAACATATAAACTTTCTAGTGCAGTTCTACATCGGTTATTATGAACGATATTTCGCACAATAAATAGTGCGCACTTTAAAGTGTTATAGGCACTAAAAAGAAATAATTTTATTATTAAAGCGTATGTAAGTCCAAAACTGCAATCTACATTCATCAAAGGAGTTTTTTATGAAGACATACAATATTCCTGTAGAGGCAACTTTAGAAGTTATTGGCGGAAAGTGGAAGGTTGTTATTCTTTGCCATTTAAAAAAAGGAACAAAAAGAACGAGTGAATTAAAACGTTTAATGCCTGGTATTACACAAAAAATGTTAACACAACAATTACGTGAACTGGAAGAAGACGATGTCATCCAAAGGAAAGTATATGACCAAGTGCCACCGAAAGTAGAGTACTCTTTAACGGATTACGGTTCGTCTTTAGGAGCTATACTCGATTCCCTCTGTTCCTGGGGAGAAGTTCATCTTGAAAAAAACGGGAACACATCCATGCTGATTACAGCAGACGAATAATAGCTGTTCCTACTATATTGAAAACAGAAAATAGGTTGAGGCAATACGTGCCCCAACCTATTTTTTATACCTCTTTATAACTTTTTGCAGTAATAACTGTTTCGAATTCAAAGGTTTCCGGCAAGTGATCGGCGTAAGAGTATTCAAAAGTGCGTCCATCCGTTAAGTAGGCCACCTGTTCCACTCTCATTAGGAAATCTTGATTTGTTAAGTTCATAAATTGCTTTTCTTTATCATCCGGGCGAATTCCTTTAACCCTAACAACGGATGTTCCCACTTGAAGACCTAGTTTATTTTGAATGTGGGAGTAGATTGATTCCTCTAAAACAGAAACCTCAATACCTGGAATGACCGAGATCGGCATCCATGTATGCTCCATAATCGTTGGAATACTGTGAATGATGCGGAGGCGGATGATTTTATATACAAAATCCCCTACTGAAATACCCAATTTTTCAGCAATGACTTCATCGGCACCGACAATCGTAAACTCAATAATTTTACTTTCTACCTCACTGCCATAAACAGCTTTCGTACCTGTTAAAGTTTGAATCATTCGCGCCTTTTCTTGCTGACGCCAATCTTGAACGACCGTTCCACTTCCGCGCCGGCGAATGATGTAGCCGTCTCTAACTAACAGATCGAGCGCTTTTTTTATAGTAAGGACAGAAACATCAAATTCTTCAGCAAGGACGGGGCTACTTGGAATTTTTTCGTTAATCTTATATTCGCCGTCTAAAATTTGCTGTTTCATTTTTTGATAAATGCCGAGGTATTTTACTTGTGTGGATCCGCTTGCCATTTCCATACCTCCTTTATGCTGTATTCCCTCTTCTATTCATTTAAGTTTAAAGCCTCAAGTTTGTAAACGGAAGGTGATGGCGCAGCAAATCCGTTTTCTAAGATTTCAATATTCGTTACCGCTTCTTCGTCTTTCACAAGCTTTGGTGCACCATTTACAATTGTTTCATACGCTGCATCATAAAAACGACCGTAATCACCAAGTGGCGTTTTAATTTGTTTTTCAATCCAATCACTGTTTGCGTTGCGATATTTCGCAATTCCATAGTACATCGGTGAATCTTCACCAAATCCTGCACTCTCAGGCATAATACCCGCTTTCAAATCATTTTCCTGCTGATCTTCACCATATTTAATAAACGATCCATTTGTTCCATGAACGATAAAGCGCGGATAATCTTTCGCTACAACATGGTTCGTTTTCAGTTTAATTTTCAACTTATTTCCGTAATGTAGACCAACATCGAAATAATTATCAACCGCACCTTCCACTTCATTATTACGAATATCGTATGTCACCGTATCTGGACGGCCAAACAGTGAAATCATACGGTCCATCGTATGAATACCTAAACTGTAAAATGAACCTTCTTCTTTTGGACCTTCGTGAGTGATTGAACCAGGACGGAAATAATCAATATGTGATTCAACCTCAACAATATCACCAAGGAATCCTTGTTCTATAACTTGCTTCACAGCTAAGAAATCACCATCAAATCGACGGTTTTGATAAGGCATAACTACTACACCTTTTTCTCGTCCTAAGGCTAACAATTCTTTCGCATGTTCCACTGTATCGCAAAATGGTTTTTCAACAATAACTGATTTTCCAGCAAGTATAACTTTTTTCGCTAATTCGTAATGCGTATGCGCTGGCGTACAGACGGTCACCACTTGAATTTCTTTATCATTCAACAATTCATCCAAATCAGTAGTGAAACTAACACCTTTTTCCTTATATGGAGCTGCTAATTCTTCATTAATTTGGCGAGCAAAAATTGTTTTTACTTTTATATTTTTACGTATATTCACATACGGTAAGTGATAGCGGTTAGCTGATTTTCCAAATCCAATAAAGCCCATTGTTAATGTCATATTCTTCAACTTCCTTGCTCATAAATTTTTGATTCTATTTTTATTATATATTTTTATTGTTAAAAGTATATAGTTTTGTTTTTAAAATTATATATAAAAAAGTAGAGATCGGAATCATTTTCTGATTCCGATCTCTACTTTAAGTTATAGACTTATGTCCTACCATCATTTTATTTACACTCGATGAGTAGTTACAGAGCTGCTTCATTACATGCTCTTATTCATACATATAAGAACGTGTCATCGGAATTGTATCGTTAATACCTTTTGTAAATACAAATTGATGTAAATCAATATTGCCTGTAAAGAACGAAGCTGCACATGCATTTAAATATAAGCGCCACATACGAATGAATCGCTCATCTTTCGTTTTGCGAACTTCCTCCAGTACGTTTTCAAAATTTCGAGCCCAATGCTGTAATGTTTTCCCGTAATGTCTACGTAAGCTTTCCACATCAACAATGTAAAATTGTTCGTTTGTCATGTTCGTGATTAATTCGTTAACAGCAGGAACATATCCGCCAGGGAATATATATTTTTCAATCCAACCATTCGTAGCACCACCATTGGCCGGGGAAGTAATACAATGAAGTAGAGAAATCCCACCATCATTTAGTAGTGCATTCACTGTCTCAAAGTATTGTGTAATGTTGTCTTTTCCTACATGTTCAATCATACCTACACTAACAATTTTATCAAATTTACGATTCTTAATATCACGGTAATCAAGTAAAGATACTTCAACTAAATCCGTAAGTCCCTCTTGTTTAATTCGTTCGGAAGTCTTAGCATATTGTTCCTCACTTAACGTTACTCCCATCGCTTTCACACCGTACTGCTTAGCGGCAGCTGTAATGAGCTCACCCGCAACCAATATCTAATAGCGTATCACCTTTTTGAAGGTTCAACTTTTTCAAAATATGATTCACTTTATTATGCTGAGCTGTCGTTAAAGAATCTTGCTCATTTTGGAAATACGCACAAGAATACGTCATTGTTTCATCTAGCCATAATTTATAGAAATCGTTCCCAATATCATAATGATGAGCAATATCATCTTTATTTTTTTGTTTTGAGAAATTCCATTTACTTTTGAAATATTGCAACTTACTATCACCTAAAAAGCTATCCTGCCTTTTATAAATTGATTGAATTGCTTTTTCAAGATTCCCTTCTATTTCAAGATCTCCATTCATATATGCTTCACCGAATGCGATAGAAGGATCCTTAGCAATCTCTTTTTTTGAAAGCGGCTTATGGAATGTTACATGAAATTGAGGTTCCCCTTCTCTATATTGTATTGTTTCTCCATTCCAAAGTGTAATTTGAACTGGATCTGAAAAAAGATTTTTAAGTATTTTTTTATAAAAAAGTTCTTCAACCATATAAACATCTCCTACTAAAGAAATTGAACAAAAAACTATACTAGTTAATAAGTCTTTTTGAACATAGCTTAAAACCGTTATGACTTCTTGCTACGAGTGTCATTATAAAACGGTTATATTATGAAGCATAGTACGTACTTTAAAGTGATGAAGGCACTTTTAAGTATCTATGAAAACTTTAATCCATTATTCATCACGGCTAAAACAACTGCTATTCTGGTATAGATCCCTACTTTTCACCGTAGTAACTTTCTAAAGTTTTATACTGAAAAAACACCACCTCATCAATAGGTGGCGTTTCAATATTACATATATAGATTTCACTTAACTTTACTATTTTTTCTATCTATGCATCGTTCTCCCCATACGGTCAATTGATTTAATACATTTTGCAAAGACCACCCATAATCAGTTAAGGAGTATTCTACTCGGGGTGGAATTTCATTATAGATTTCACGTGTAATCACACCATCATCTTCTAGCTCACGTAATTGTTGCGTCAACATTCTAACAGAAATTTCAGGAATTAGACGCTGCAACTCGCTCGTTCGCTTCGTTCCTTTCGTTAAGTGACATAAAATGACGACTTTCCACTTTCCCCCGATAATTTCTAAAGTTGCTTCTATCGGTATATTGTATTGTTTCACACAATCTCCCTCCTTTTTTCTAAATTTCTTCTCTATTGTTACGTAAAAACAAATAATTTTCTATACGGCACATTTTAGTTCCTACAGCACAAAAAAGTACCTATATTACCAAAAAGTAATTATGCCGTTTAAAAATATTCCTATATACAAAAAGAAAAACGAACGTATTCTCGTTCGTTTTTTTCTTGTTTATTCTGCTGTAATGAGCATAGACGTGTTGCCATTCTTTTCAAGATGATGTTCTCCCCAGTTACAAAGAGAATCGAGTATAGCATCTAAAGAATGACCGTATTCCGTTAACGAATACTCTACTTTTGGCGGCACTTGGTTATACACTTTTCTCTCGATTACACCATCTTCTTCTAATTCACGTAATTGTTGCGTTAACATCTTTTGTGTAATACCAGACATTAATTGTTTTAATTCGCACGTTCTCTTTTTATCTTTCTTTAAATGACAAAGGATTACTACTTTCCACTTCCCACCGATAACCTGTAAAGTCGCCTCTACAGGAATATTATATGTTTTCATATAAAAATCTCCTCGTATATTATATTTAAGCTGTTATTTCAGCTTTAAATTCCCTTAATAAGAGACCCGTAAATTAATACTTG
>NZ_JAQFUL010000137.1:0-7719 GCF_027716265.1 Bacillus cereus group sp. Bc031 | reverse complement strand
TTTTTAAATAAATAGTACTTTGATAACTAAAAATTCTGTTGTTTTTCAGTTGACATACTACCGCAGGTCTTTAATAAAGTGTTATTAGTTTCTCTTTTAAAAACGTTTGTAAGTCAAATGTATTTTCCTATTGTCTATAACTTCACTTGATTAGTCAATTGATAGTGTAAAAAAAATTACTCTTGCGGTAATTCTTTTTTTCACTATGCTTATGAACCTTTGTCATTAGCTCGTATAACATTTTCTGTTCCTCTTCATTTAATACGTCATCAAAAAACGATGATTGAAATGCAAGTTGCTCTGGCAATGCTTTCTCTAAGGCAGCTTCCCCTTGCTCTGTCAGACTAATTGTTTTCGTTTTCCAATCTTGTTTTCGTACAATATATCCTTCTTTTTCAAGACGCGTTAACATTCGAGAAATACCGCCTTGTGTAACAGTTACCTTTTCAGCTAACTCCATTTGTGTTAGTGGTTGATACGTACGTATTTGCAAAAGCACATCAAATTGAGCAGTTGTTAAATCAAAACGTTTTAAAAACTCATTTGACATCTGATTACTTTGGTTCGTAAATCGTATTAAACGTAACCATATTAATGATCCTATCGTATTATCACGCATGTTTGATCACTTCCTATCGTGAATCTTACTATCACTTTACTACGCAAGTGATAAAAAAGCAAGAGAAAACGTGAAAAATATCTCATTAAAGTATTACATAAATAACGATAAGAAAGAATTCATTTAAACATGAATTCTTTCTTATCGTTATTCTTAACTTTCCATATCATTCATTGCTATATGTAAAGCGCCTACTGCTTTGGGCCAACCAACATAAAAAGCCATATGTGTTATTAATGCAATCATTTCATTTTCTTTAATTCCATTTTGTTTGGCCAGTCGCAAATGAAATGGTAATTGTTCTGTATTACCAAGACTGATTAATACCGACACTGTACATAAACTCCTTTCTCTTAATGTTAAAGTGTCATCTCGCCACACTTCCTCGAACAATATTTTTTCACTATAATGAGCAAATGCAGGTGCCTTTTCTCTCATTTTCTCTTGAATACAATATTCAATGGATTCATTCATCATTTCACTCCCCCTTCACTTTTACCAATTGCGCCAATCCTTGACCAAACGACCAATTTTCAGCGGCTGTCTCGTTAAGTGTAATAAAAATGTCTGCACTTTTTATACTAGAACATTCAGAAACCCTCAAAGATATTGACTGATACAGATCGCGTTTCTGTTTTATCGTTCTTCCCGGTCCACATGTAATAGAAACATAAATCATATTCTCTGTTCTCTTTTCTCCCCTTTCTAATAAATAATATGGATCATATAAAAAATGATTTTGTTGATAAGGTAAAAACATTTCAAAAAAATCATTTTCAGGGATGTTAAAATATTTAATTAATGAAAGATGAATACATTCACCTATCTTTTTCAATTCTTCTTCATTTAATATATTTTCATGATAATAAACGTTCACAAAAGGCATATATTTTCACCCCTTTACTTAATTTAGCATTCAACAAAATATCATTGTGAAATGTGCAAAATCTCATATACTGTAGTACCTTTATTCGTTACCATATCAGGCTTTTCTTCATAAAAATTAAACTTACTATATCCCCATTTATCTGGATTATATACTATTACATTTCCTAAACAATTTTCTACCTTTTGATCCACAATGATAGATTGAATCCCACTCAATGATTCACTTTGAGAAATACTTCCTTCATATTCAACAACATATCTACATTTCTTAAAATCACCCTTTACATTAACAACTAATGGAACACCTATATTTATTTGTTGCCATCCAAAAGATTGTAAAATATTATCGTAATACCCTTCAAAGATAAATTTGTTCATTCCTTCATGACCATTCCAAATATATAAAGGTGCATAACAGTTATAGAAATTTCCGTCCTTATCTGCCTCAGTAATTAAATAAGCTTTAAAATTCAAGTCTTGAAAACCATCCGTTTTATACCCATTATCCTTTACCCTTTTCTTAATAATCTCCATATCATAATCTTTCGGCAAAATGACCTTATATTGCATTCCAATCATGTTTATCACTCACTTTCCATCTTATATACACAATGATAAACCGATGATTGACTAACGTAAAATAGGTATAAATTATGTTTGGTATCATTTATAATGATATCGTATAAGGGGCTGTGATAAATGGAAATAAATGATCTTATTATATTCAAAACTGTGGCTAGCGAAGGTTCTATTAGTAAAGCTGCGAAAGAGTTAGGGTATGTTCAACCGAACGTAACTGAGCGTATTAAAAAATTAGAACAAGAGTTAGAAACACCTTTACTACATAGAGATAACAAAGGCGTTTCTTTATTACCTTCTGGTGACATTTTATTAGACTACACAAATCAAATATTAACGCTAGTAGAAGAAGCAAAAAATAAAATTAAAACAAGTGGGTCTTCTTATATAATCGCAACGTCACAATCTATTTTGACTAATTATGTAAGCAAGCGCATTAAAGAAAATTTCAGGAATTATCAAATATATGTAGAAAATAGTAGTCATTTGCAAAAATTACTGCAGCAACAAAAAGTTGATATGGTCATTACTTACGAGGATGATCCCGACGCAGCTTTTAAAAAAGTATTTACTACTTCAATTTCTATAGGCTTATTGAAAATGAAAGAAACACGTACCATTGACTATTCAAAGGAACTCTTCTTCGTTAGTAATGACAAAAAGTGCCCTTTTAGAAATAAGACGATACAATTTCTAAAAGAAAATAATTTATCTCAGCGCCAACTTCAACAATTAGATTCTTATTCGCTTATAGAAGAGTTTATTCAGGACGGAAAAGGAATAGCCTTTTTACCAATTAAAAATGATAAATTAGTACCAATTGAAGATGTTCCAATTGAGAAATTAGCTGTTCATTTCTTTACGAACCAAAATTCTTTCAAACAAATCCCTGATGAACTATTTAATTAATATAATATTTATAAAAGAACTAAATTTACATACAGCAATAAAAATCCCTCCTTTCCGAATCTAAAAGAGGGATTTTCATATTCTATACAATTGATTTTTCACACATTTTGCTCCACTTCTGCACTTTTCTCCTTCTTATTCCGTTTCATATTCTTCAAACCCTTAACCGTGCCAACTAATCCTTTCGGGAAAACTAGCAATACGATAATGTACAATACACCAAGAATAATCGTCCATCGTTCAAAGATCGGATACTCTGTAGCTAGTTCTGATAAATAATATTTTAGGGATTCAATAATTCCAGCTCCTGCAATGGCTCCAATTAACGTTCCAACGCCTCCAATCATCGTCATCAATAATGCATTTAATGTCATTTCAATTGAAAATACAGTTGTATTAACAAAGCGCAGTGTAATAACAAATAAACCACCGCTAATTGCAGCTACTACTCCTGCAACAATGCTAGCAATAATTTTATAATGAAGAACTTTATATCCTAATGCTTCAACACGTTGCTCGTTTTGTGAAATTGCCTTTAATACTTTTCCAATAGAAGATTTGGTAAAAAGACGTAACAGAACAAAAATGATAAGTAAACATATAAGTGTTACATAATAAAACATAAAACGATCACGAAATACGTCTGGTACACCAAATGTAAAACCATCTCCTCCGTGAGTGAGCCCACGCCATTTTTCAGCAAGTACGAAAAACAACTGTGAAATAGCAAGTGTTAACATTGCATAAAAATGACTTTTCAGCCGTAAAGAAAGCAAACCAATTATATAACTAACAATGACTGAAATGATAATTGCAGCTACTATCCCTATTAAAAAGTTCGTTATGGATACTCCTTGTCGATCAAATAAAAGTGCTACGCCATATGCTCCGATTCCAAAGAACATACAATGGCCGAACGATACAATTCCTGTATATCCAAGCAATACATCAAAACTCATTGCAAAAATAGCAAAGATGAAGATTTGAGTGAACAAAATTAACAAGCTCCGTGAATCATTTACGAATGGAAATACACTTAAACAAATGAGCATACATACTCCGAAGTATACTTTAATTCGATTTGATGTACTGTTCACCATTTCACCCCTTTTCACCAACAAGTCCATTTGGCTTCACGATTAAGAAAAACAGTAGCATTAACATATTGATTGCAAGTGATAAATCTGGTATAAAATACGCTGTAAAAGCACCAGCTAATCCGACAATTAAAGAAGCAATTGCTGAACCTTGTACGCTTCCTAATCCTCCAATGATTACTACTATGAAAGCTAAAATCGCATACTGCATACCCATTTCTGCGAAAATAACGCCTGAATACGGTGCTAATAAGAACCCTCCCAACGCTGCCATCCCTGCTCCTAATAAAAAGACGAAAGAAAATATCACTTTTACGTTAATACCAAGCGCTTGAACCATCTCTTTATCCATTACGCCTGCGCGTATCATAAGACCTATCTTTGTTTTTTTGAGCAATAATAATAATGCAATGTATATGATAACCCCAATTATGATAACGAATAGACGATATTTAATTAATATAACGCCTCCAAATGTAAAACTTCCTTGTAGCCATAACGGTAACTTTGCACCAATTGGATTCGGTCCCCAAAATACTTTAATACATTCACTAAGTACAAGCATTCCTCCAAGCGTAACAAGAAGCTGGCGAACGTGATTTCCATATACCGGTCTAATAAGGAATCTTTCTAAAATGAATCCAAGGAACATTCCCATAGCTATTGCTCCAATTAAAGCTAATACGTAACTACCTGTCATATTAAATAGCCAAACACCTGTAAACGCTCCCCACGCAAATAAACCACCATGTGCGAAGTTTAGAACACTCATTAAACCGAAAATAAGCGAAAGACCTGACGCTAATAAAAAAATGAGCATCCCTGTTGAAATCCCATTTACAAATAAATTGATTAACACATCCATCCTTCTCACCCCGGATTCATGTTAAGAGATTCCTAAATATTTGTGACACATTTCCTTATCCTCTTTTAATTCATGCATAAAACCGTTATGAACAATTTTTCCGTTATCCATAATATAAAAATAATCACCAATTTGACTAGCCATCATAAAATTTTGTTCAACGAGTAAAACTGTTGTTTTCTCCTTCATTTTCAAAATAGCTATCATTAATTTTTCTATCATAATGGGGGACAAGCCTTTACTCGGCTCATCAATAAGTAGTAAACCATCGCTATTAATAAATGCTCTTGAAATTGCTAACATTTGCTTTTGTCCCCCGCTTAGGAGTCCGCTTTTTTTGTGCCAAAATTGCTTTAAATCTGGAAATAGTTCAAGCATCCATTCTATTTTTTCTTCCGCTTCTTCACCCTTACCTCTAGCAAGAGCGAATGTTTCTTCTACTGTCAGATCGTGAAAAATACCTTGATTTTCTGGTACATACCCTATTCCTTTCCTTGAAATTAAATGTGTAGATAATCCATTTACTTGTGTACGATCGTAATAAATTTCACCATGTGCGATATGATGAAATCCCATAACCGAACGTAATGTCGTAGTCTTCCCTGCCCCATTTCTTCCAAACAGTAAAGTAATCGTTCCTTTTTCAACAGCAAGAGATACCCCTTGTAAAATATGAAACTGATCTAAATACGTCTCTATATTATTCACTTGTAATAGTGCCACTATATAATCCCCCTAAATAAGCACTTTGTACACGCTCATCTTTCATAATTTCTTCGGGTAAACCTTCAGCCAATAACTCTCCATGAAATAAAACGATTAGATGGTCTGACAAACCTAGTACCATATCCATTTTGTGTTCAATAAGTACAATTGTACTCTCTGGATGTTTCTTAATATTTTCAATCACTTGTAGTATAGCTGGGACTTCCTCAACCGAAATACCTGCCGTCGGCTCATCAAGTAATAACACATCTGTTTTTAAAGCTAATAACATCGCAAGTTCTAGCTTTCTTTTCTCTCCATGTGCCAAATCTTTCGCTAATACATGCTCTTTCTCCTGAAGTAATACTGTTTTTAAGAAACGTCTCGCCTCTCCAACTTGTTGCTTTAATTTTGCTGGACTCGGGAAAAAACTATAGTAATCTTGTACGAATGATTGAACACTTAAACGGACATTTTCAAGTACCGTTAATTCTGGGAATATGTTTGTAAGCTGAAAAGAGCGACCGATTCCTAAGCGTGTTCGATCTGAAATCGATAGTTTTGTAATATCTTGCCCTTTAAAATACACTTCACCTGTTGTGGGTGAAATCTGTCCACTTAGTAAATTAAATAATGTTGTCTTACCCGCACCATTTGGTCCGATAATAGAAATGAGTTTTCCTTTTTGTACAGTTACATTCACATCTTTAATAACATGATGCTCCCCAAAAGATACGCTAAGATTTTTCGTTTCTAGCAAATGTGTCACGAAATCCCTCCCTTTAAAGCTTTCAGTATGAAAGAAATACGTATAAAGTGAAACTTTAATCAGTGGGGGTTTTCTTCATTCCCCACTGATTATCAGCCCTCACCAATCGGACTTTAATGGGCAGCCCGACCCATTAAAGCGGGATAAAGAGGATGTGCCCCTCTTCATACAAAATCAACAGAAAATTCAGTCTATTTATTTTGAACTGGTGGTTCTGTTTCTTTCATCGTTAATTCTCGCTCTAACACTGGCACCGGATAATCAACACCATCTTGTTTTTTCAATGTGATAGAATACAGCGTCTGCATCGCTTGATGATCCTTCTCTCTAAATTTCATCTTTCCTTTCGGCGTATCAAATTCCATTCCTTCCATTTTCTTAATTAATGTATCTACATCTGTATCACCTTTTGTTTTCTTTAAAGCTTCTACAATTGAAATTGCCGCTGACATTCCCCCTGCTGTAAATAAATCTGGTACCGCACCATTAAATCGTTTTTTATGTTCTTCCACTAACCAATCATTCACCTTATTTTTCGGGAGTGTATGATAATAAACAGAAAAACCTTGCATTCCTACTAATGCATCCATCGTTTTTAATGCTGGTATATCTGGTGCACCTGTAGAAATTTTAATACCTTACGCTTCCACATTCATATCTTTTAACTGTTTCCAAGGTGAGTTTGCCCCTGCCCAAACGATAAATAAATAGTCTGGTTTTGAGCTAATGATATTTTGAATATTTGCTGTAAAATCTGTTGAATTTGTATCCGCGTATTGCTCATTCACAATGTTCGCACCTAATTTTTTCGCACCCGCTTTAAATGCAGCAATCCCTTCACGACCAAAAGCGTTATCTGGGGCAAATGTCGCAATCTTTACATCTTTTTTCGCAATTGCTGCTGCTCCTGCAATCGCATCTTGTGAGGAACTTCTTCCAGTTCTAAAAATATATTTATTCCAGTTCTTCCCCGTAATACTATCCGCAACTGCCGGTTCTACAACCATAATCTTTTCATATTCTTCAGCTAATGGTAAAACCGCTAATGTATCACTTGAACTAGACGATCCAACTAAAAAATCAACTTTCTCTTCTTCTAATAACTTCGTAGCTTTTTTAACTGCTACATCCGCTTTCGTTTCTGTATCTTCTACAACAAACTTAATCTTTTTCCCATCTACTTTCCCAGTTCCACCAGTTGCATAGTCTAACCCATGCCCATCAACTTAAGAACGAAAACAAAATGAACTTTCGTTCAAACAAACTAAAAAACACGTAATGTACTTTT
>NZ_JAQFUL010000136.1:0-7808 GCF_027716265.1 Bacillus cereus group sp. Bc031 | reverse complement strand
ACCTATCCCCTAAAGAATTTAGGGAACAAGTGGTTTAGGTGTTTTGATTGGTGTCCCGTTTTCAGGGTTCACTTCATTTGAAGTGTCTTTTTTATACGTATGATTTTCGATAAGATGTTATATTTCTAATCTAACAACTATAATACAGAAGAATCATTAACAGCTCACAGCTAGATTGTAGCACAGGGTAAGTTCATCATTTGATGCAATTTTGCATATTTCTCTATAAAGTAAACTGTATTCCTTGATCATTCACATCGCTATCCCCTACATCTGATGTACTAATCCCGCTAAATGTTTGTACTTTAATCCCTGTATTCGATGATCCCGATCCATTATAAGCTTTCGTTTTTTCAATCGGCTGCACGTTATATTTATCTCCTAAATTAATCGTTCCATTGCAGTTTTCAATAATAACGCCTTCCACAACTGACGGCATTTTGTCACCTACTTTCATTTCCTTACTTTCATTTTATGAAAAGCGCCTAAAAAAATAGCATGTTTCCATAAGAAAAAAGCACTCAGACTGAGTGCTTTTTTCTTATTTACCTTTTTTCTTTTTCTCACAAGCAATTCCATCGCCATCACGGTCTAAATGCTTACCATAATACGGGCTATCTCTTGTAATGTCATAATATCCCGCATCGTTTGCTTCTTTACAGTTCGCAAAACGTTTCGGATCTGGTTTCACTTCCGGTTTTACTTCTGGTTTCGGTTGTGGCTGTGGTTGTTTTGCTCCTGGTCTTTCTTCAAATGGTAACGTTGCATTATATAAGAACTGAACGTATTGCTCACGACTTACATGCATTTTAGGTGCGAATGTACCATCACCAGTTCCAGCCGTAATATAATTTGATTTAATTGCAGTAATAGCAGGATTCGCCCATCCATTTCTATCTACATCCGGGAAATTATGATCCCCTCTAATTTGCAATTGGAATCCTCTTGTCCAAATTTGTGCCATTTCTTCACGAGTTAACGAATCTTTCGGTCTAAATTTTCCTGTGTTATCTCCAACAAATATACCCATCTCTGTTAAAGCAAGAATCTCTTTTTTAAACATAGTTGAACGATCCGTAATATCTTTATATGGATTGTTATACTGTTCTTTTACTGTCGGTTTTAAATGGCGGAACATAAGAGCTGCAACTTGCTCACGCGTTACATCATCACCAAATCCAAAAATCCCATTTCCGTATCCAGCAACAACGTTTTTATTTGCTAAATCCATAATTGCTTTATAAGACCAATGATTGTTTGGAACATCTTTAAAACCTGCGCTTGCCTCCGCTGTTCCAATTGAAGTAAATGCTGTAGTTGCAACAAGTGCACCTGTTAAAATAAATTTTTTAAATCTCATACTTAAGTCTCCTTCTCTTTCCATAATAACCATTTAACAATACAACAAATTATTCAAATGTACTTTGTCATATTCTGTCGAACACAAAAAAGAATCCTGCAGGATTCTTTTTTGCTAAGCATGAATGGCAATTTTGGAGACAGTTGACTTCTTCAAAAATTTATTAGGGGTAATATTTTGAAAAAGAAAGCCTTTCATATGTAGGTTAACACTACTGGAATATATAGTAAATTGATAATATTTATACGGAAGATTGCTAATGTTTAGTATAGATACTTTCCACTATACCAACAGTGAAAAGCATCTACATGAAACAACAAAAAAGGCGCCTTCAAAGAAGATGCCTTTCATAAACAGACACTATAAAACAGAATTATTTATTGTTATACGATTGTTAGATACAAAAAGTAGAGGGAAATGTTTGTATTACATTCTGTTTTATAAAGTATGTCTACCACTTATATTTTAATCCTCTTCACTTGAAAATAAATATAATATGCATAATTACATATGAAAAAGAAAAGACACTCCATAGAGTGCCTCTTCAACCATTTTACTTTTAATATATCGCTTTACATACATTGTAACATATGTATCCATATATTTTATTGAGAAAATTCAAAATCCTTTTTTTTTCATTTTCAATTATAAAATCATGTAATATAAAAGGTATGTCAAATTCTTATACAAGTTGAGGTCTACTATATTTATGTCTTTCGGAATTATTCCTCTTATATTGTTTATTATTTTTCTTATCTCCTATTTAAAAGATCCACGAAAAATAATAAATGGGTTTTTATTTAATACTTTTGTCTGTTTTTTCCTTCTGTTTTGTATACTTGTCTCTTGGAACTCAAGTAATACTATCCTAGGCTACATAATAGTCTTACCTATTTTAGCACTTATCGTTATGATTCCTTTTGGTATTGTTGCTTTAATGTTTGGACTATTTCTGAATGCGAGAATTTTAATGAAACGAGAAGGCCGACGTTTTACTAACTGTTTAACACTTATTGCTGCTTTAGGTATTTTATTCTGTATATTATTCCTTTTCATAAGTCCAGCAAGTTTCTTCTCATCACATTTCCAGCCTATTTTCGCTGGTATTTCTCTTATAACCGTATATTTCTTTATACACTTATCTAACTTCTTAAGCGCTTATTTTCTATATCAATTCAACAGACCAAGGCGTAATCAAGATTTCATTATCGTTCTCGGTAGCGGCTTAATTAATGATAAAGTACCACCTTTACTTGCAAGTCGTATTCATAAAGCGATCGACTTTTACTGGAAACAAGCCGCTGTGAATACGCCACCAACAATTATTTTCTCTGGTGGACAAGGTCCAGATGAAGGCCTTCCTGAAGCAGAAGCGATGCAAAAGTACGCTGTTGAAAAAGGAATTCCGCTTGAACATACAGTGCAAGAAAATCGCTCTGTAAACACATATCAAAATATGTTGTTCTCTAAAGAAATTATGGATTCTTTAAAACCAGACGGTAAGTATAAAAGTATTTTTACAACGAATAATTTCCACCTTTTCCGCGCTGGTATATATGCAAGACAAGCTGGTCTTAATAGCCAAGGAATTGGATCAAAGACAGCCTTTTATTATTGGCCTAATGCAATGATTCGTGAGTATGTTGCAATCGTTGTGATGGGACGTAAGCGCCATATGAAAATATGTGGAACTATTTTAGGCTTCGCTTTATTCCTATCCGTGCTTAGTTTTATCATTTCTTAATAGCATCCCATCCTTTGAAAGGATGGGATTTCTTATACTCATTTCAAAAATATTTTAAAGATAATATGGTCATAATATTCCCTGCATACATCCATTAAAGGAGAATTTTTTCAAATAAAATGTTAAAATAAAATTTAAGTGTGAATGACGTAACAAATAAGAAACTAGTTTGAAACGAGGAAATCATATGGAGAAAATTATCAAAAACAAGCCCAATAAGCTTAAAATCGCTTCAAAAGCTTTGATGATTATTATTGGGGCATTTATTACAGCGTACGGATTAGAGGCAGTATTAATTCCAAATAACGTATCAGACGGTGGTGTAACTGGTTTAAGTATCGTTAGCTCAAGATTGTTTGGATTACCATTAGGAGCTCTAATCGCAGTTATTAACATTCCTTTCGTTTGGTTAGGATATAAGCAAATCGGTAAAAGCTTTGCGATTTATTCTATTATCGGGATTGCTTCATTAGCAATAGGTACCGTTGTCATGCACGGAATACCAGCTATTATTGAAGGCGATACATTATTAGTTACAGTTGTTGGTGGTATTATCATCGGTTTTGGTATGGGACTAGCATTGCGTAATGGCGGGGCATTAGATGGAATCGATATGCTAGCTGTATTGCTTTCTCGTAAGTTACCATTTGGAACGAGTGACCTTATTTTATTCTTAAACATGTTCGTATTTATTTTCGTATCAACAGTATTCGGTCTTCAAGGAGCTATCCTTTCGGCAATTGCTTACTTTATTGCTTCGAAAGTGATTCATATCGTTGAAGTTGGTTTAAGTGGTTCGAAAGCATTTAAAATTATTACAAAAGAGCCTGAATTGATGGTAGAAACAATTCGTGATCGTTTAGGCCGAAGTGCAACATATAACGAAGTATACGGCGGTTATTCTAGAGAGAAATTCAAAGAAATTTCTTGTGTAATTAACCGTTTAGAAGAAAGTAAAATGAAAGAACTTATTAATGAAATCGATCCACACGCCTTTATTACAGTTTATGACGTAGCAGAAGTAAAAGGCGGTAACTTTAAGAAACGTGATATTCATTAATCATTATGAAAGAAGAGGGTGTGCCAATATGTTGGCACACCCTCTTCTGTTATTGTTGTCAATTTTTGTCGGTAAGTCGATATATTCTAATAATCGCTGATATATTTGGAGTTGCGGGCGATATATTCCAATAATCGCTGATATATTTGGAGTTGCGGGCGATATATTCCAATAATCGCTGATATATTTGGAGTTGTGGTCGATATATTTTTACTCCCCCCATCTTCCCCCGCTCTTAATCCATGCCACGTATTTTTGAAAGGCTGGCACTTCTTGTTGGAAACGAAGCGGAACATATAGAAAAAGAGTACACGTACATAGTATCCATAGAATACCTACTACAAAGTGAAATTTCATCGTTGTGCTAATAAACAAACTTAAGAATAATACGAGGAACATCATTACACTAAATCTTTTATACATAGTCATACTATCCCCTCCTTATAACTTAATTGTACCAGTTACAAGGAATTAATTTCCAGAATAAAAAAAGACCGAAAAGCCACTTCCACTTTTCGGTCTCTACACTATCTTCTCTTCGTAATCTTTCCTGAACCACCGACCCTCGTTTTCGGAGGAGATGTATTCCTTGGTGGCGTTTTAATAGATGATTTCGGCTTCACATCTGATCCGCTCGAACCACCTGGTGTTTTCGTTATTTTCCCTTTGCTTCCAGTAGAAGGCGGAGGCGTGCTGCTTCCTTTTTTCGTAATACTTCCTGTATCTCCTACAGAAGATTTCGAATCTACATTATCGCCACGCTTAATGATAGACCCTTTCCCTTCCTTCGTAATTGGAGGCGGGGTTTTCTTTTCTTCTTTCGTAGGCGGTCTCTCTGGAATAACTGGTTTATGATTTTGTCTGTCATTATATCCGCGATAATCACCGTACGATGATTTTCGTGAACCGAATATATCATTTAATATACTACCCATAATATATCCTTGCAGGAAGGACGGTTGGTAATTTTGACGGACAAACTCTTTATTACTTATTTCAATTAACGTATCAGATGGCTTCTCTTTATCCTTTTGCAGATTATAAATCTTATCAGAATAAACGAGGAACATTTGATTTTCGTCTTCTTTAGATGCTTGCTTCGGTTCTCTTTCATTCATGAGTTCCTTCGCGACTTCAGGAACTGACCGATTGGCGGCCCTATACACGTAAGATTCTTGTTTACCTTCTTTTGCGACAGATTCAAGTGGATAGCGGTCTTGAATCGACTTTGTCTGTCCGCCTTGGCAACCTGATAAGGCATATCCAGCAACAACAAGTAATGTAACGATAGCAAGTATAGGGATCACGAACGATTTAATCATGGTAAACAATCGGTTTGACATGATTACGCCCCCTTACGTTGCTCTTATAATTTGTACATCAGCAGGAATAATTGCTTCTCCCTCATACATCATTGTGCGACCATTTTGCCATTCAATACGTAATAATTTTCGATTATCCGATTGGAACTCCCATACATACTGTTCTTCTGAAGCTGAGAATGGTGTTTTCCCCATCACAACAACACGTCCGTTATATTGCTCTTCCATATGGTACTCTGTATCATCCATCTCAATTGTCGTCGGAATTTCATCAATCGAATCTAAACGACCATCAATTGGTTTATATAATTTGTAATACGTATTTTCACGATCTTCAATTTTTAAATAACGAATATCTTTCCCGTCTTGCAGTGTTAAAACAATTTCTTTACGAGAATGCATACTCGTTTTCCCAATTAATTCATACATGACTAATGAAACTTCAACCATATCGCCAGGAGCTAACGTTAACAAACTTTTCTCTGGTTTCGGCGGTTCTGGGCTTTTCATTATATTTTTAATTCGTTTAAATAAACTCATGAGCTACCCCTCCTTCTCTCTTTATAAACAAGCACCTAAAATAAGTGCACCCACAATATGTAATGATCCGGCCAACATCGCGTGCGCAACACTGCCTTCTTTCGTACCTTCTTCTAAATCTAAACCAGCCATTTTCTTTAACACAAATTCGATAAACATTTCTACCACTAATAAAATAACGAAAGAAACTGCTGATGCAAGTAGTGCTTGCCATAAGTCATTTGCTTTCGTTATCGATTGAGATAAAATGTACCCTTGTGCGAATAATTTCATAACGAAACGAGTTGTTACAGCTGTATTCCCATTTTTTATTTCTTTTAAATCATTGTATTTTGTAAAAATCGAATCAACCCACATAATTGCAAATAAAAGTACTGCACTCGCTCCAGTCCATACAAGCATGGCTAATACATTTGTCCATGTCATTGCAAAACCTCCTCTAAATATAAAGTGAAACTTTAATCAGTGGGGAGGTGTTCATTCCCCGCTGATTATTAGTTGAACCAATCGGGCATTAACGGGCAGTAGATCTCCCCCCCACCTCTCTGCTTTCACAAAAAGTAGAGGTGGGAGTCTTACTGCCCGTTAATGCGGGGTAATAGAAAACCGACATGAATTTGTTTAGACATGTCGGTTCATTTGTCTCTATTCTATATTATTTCTCATACTGCTTCATAATACGAGCTAATTCATCGTCAACAGCAGAATTTTTGTTTAAGCTTGCGAATTCATCATCTAATGATTTTTCTTTCTTGTACACTTCACCGCTTGCTTCTGCTTCAGCCTCTAATTGAAGAGCTTTCTCTTCCATACGGCTTAAACCAGCTTTCGCTGAGTTTGAATCAAATCCAGACATCGCCTGATTAATATTCTTTTGTGCTTTCGCCGCATTTACACGTGCTACAAGTGTCTCACGTTTATTTTTCAGCTCAGTTAATTGCTTACGCATTTCTTCTAGCTTCAGGCGAAGATTATCAGCAGCAGCTTTGTTTTGCTCATAGCTTGCTTTATACTCATTCATCTTTTGCTCTGCATTTTGTTTTTCTTCTAACGCACGGCGCGCAAGATCTAAGTTGTTAGCTTGAACAGCCATATGAGCTTGCTCTTCACGTTTTTTCACAAGCGCTTCTTGCTCTTCAAATAAGATTTTGAATTTCTTCTCAAGTGCGATTTGAGCGGCTACACTTTTCTCAGCTTCTTGTACATCCGCTTGCATATCGCGTAAATATTGATCCGTCATTTTAACTGGATCTTCCGCTTTTTCAATTAATGAATATACGTTCGACATTGTTAAATCTCTTAATCGTTTAAATACAGACATCTAAATTCCTCCTATGATATACCTCATATTTCAAATTCACTACTTGGAAAACTGAAAAATCTCCCTTTACAGTAAAGAATATTCATTTTTACAGCCTATGTGTTTATTATAACAAAACTAATATGTCCTTACATGTTATTTCCAAAATACATCCATTATAATATGACATTCTATATATAATATTGTATTTCTAACATATTCTCATTATCCCTCTTTAAAATTAACTTACTTTTGTGCAATTTCACTAAATTACATAAGTGTAATGTTACTGTAAGCTAACTCGATAGTTGCGTCTCCCTATTTCTTATACACTAATACCAGAAGCAACAAACAAGCTTCTCATCATTTCAAAACTAATACAAAAATTGTATTTACTATAAAACATATAAAAGACCTGCGGTAGTATGTCAACTGAAAAACAACAGAATTTTTAGTTATCAAAGTACTATTTATTTAAAAAA
>NZ_JAQFUL010000135.1:0-7865 GCF_027716265.1 Bacillus cereus group sp. Bc031 | reverse complement strand
AGTTCCCAATCTTTTTAAATCTCGCAATGTCTAGATGCATATTGACCACCTCCGTTTTTCTACAAAATTCAAATTTGATTATAATAACTGTGTTTTTCGTTCTTCCATACGAATTACTTTTCCGCTTTGATATATAAATGATTGTTCACCAAATCCACCTTGAGGTGGTTCTATTAGTTGCACCTGACCATTTTTAACAATATATATTCCATTTGTTTTCAAATCTATTTCAGCTGTCATTTCAACAAGATTTTCTTTTCTAATTCCCACCAAAATCACTCCCATATGTTATAATTATTTTGTCGGAGTAAGTTGAGAGTGATCTCAGCTTTTTTTATTTGCCTACAAATATTGCACAACATTTTCTGGAACAAATGATTGTTCCAGCGATAAATGGAGACGTATTGGAATCGGCTTTTTTTCATCTCTTGCTCGCTTGCACAGTTCTTCAGCTTCTTCCCAAACAAATTGTTTATCCTCCGCTCGCTTATAGCGCCAAATTCCAATTGTGTAATCTTCAAACAACTCATAACGTTCATCAGGCGCTGTCGTTGGTTTTAATTCATCAATCGCCTTGGCTTGATGTGGTATTTGCACAATCACATCTGCATACCTTAATTTTGAATTCAAACGGTGAATATGAGCTTTCTTAGGATCAAATGATACAACTGGTTCCACATCAAAAATTGTTAATTGTTTTGGCATTGTTTTGTCCCTCCAATACCTGCAAACTTGCTATTAGAATCCCTTCAAGCTGTGTTAACGTTAATTGATCTAATGTTTGTCCGTTAATTTCAGCTAATCCTAAACCCAATAATTTACGAATGATTATTAATTTTCTACGTTCTACTTCCTGACGTAACAACATGATTAAGCCTCCTGTTGATGGATGAACTTTCTCTCTAAATTTACAAACTTACTAAATTCTTTAATAAATGCTAGTTCAACAACACCAACTGGACCGTTTCTCTGTTTCGCTAAAATAATTTCCGTTATGTTTTTATTTTCTGTCTCGCGGTCATAGTAATCTTCACGGTATAAGAATGCTATTAAATCCGCATCTTGCTCAATTTGACCATTCTCACGTAAATCTGATAGCAACGGTCTCTTATCTTGCCTACTTTCTACAGCACGACTTAACTGTGATAATGCAACTACACATACATTTAATTCTCTTGCCATCAGTTTTAACTTCCGACTAATCTCACCGATTTCTTGCATACGGTTCCCTCTATGCTTTGGATCCCCTACAATAAGCTGCAAGTAATCAATTGCAATTAAAACCTTTTTATCAGGATACTTACGCTTTAGTTTCCTAGTTTTAGCGTAAATCTCTTGCATCGTGACATTTGCTTTATCGTAAATTTCTAATGGCAAATCATTAATTAATCCCATCGCTTGACTAATCTTTTCCCAATCCTTTAAATTACATAGCTTCTTAGGATTCTTTAATTTTATAGCATCTATATTTCCAGTACTTGAGATCATTCTCTTTAGTAGCTGCTCTTCTCCCATCTCTAGTGAAAAGATTCCTGTTGCTGTATGAGCACTTGCTGCATGAAAAGCGACATTTAATACAAATGCTGTTTTCCCCATTGAAGGCCTAGCGCCAACAATGATTAAATCGCCTTCTTGTAATCCAGCGGTCATTCTGTTTAAATCATCGTAACCAGTTGGTATACCAGTTAAATCACCTACATCAACCTGCATTTCCTTATACAAATCAACAAGGGTTTCTTTCAAGTTAAATTCATCTGAGTAGCCTGTTTCTTCAATGGCGCTTAGTTCATCAATTGAAGTACTAATTGCGCTCATATCCTTATCTTGCTGAAGGCGGTTATATAAGTTACCCGCAACCTCCTGAGCATGTCTCATCTTCCAAGCTTCAATCACAAGCCCTTCATGATACGAGAAATTCTTAGTTGTTGTTACAATCTCTGTTAGGTTAACAAAGAATTCAATTCCACCAATTTGATGGATGAAACCTTCATCGAACTTTCCGATAAGAGCAACAAGGTCAATTGGCATTTCAGCATCCTCTAACTCTCTCATCGCTTTAAAAATCATTTGATGTGTTGGTAAAGAAAACTGCTTTGCCTTTAGCTGACAATCTTTAATTAAATCGCCTTCTTGAATAATGCTACCTAAAACACTTTGCTCAGCTTCTACGTTTCGAATCATATCGTTACTCATTGTGCCAACCACCCATGCTGTTGGTTAAGTGCTGCAAGTTCTTCTTCTGTTGGAATGTTTTGTTTCCATGCTTCCTGCTGCTGTAATACGTTTTGAGTAGATGCTGATAAACCTTTATTTTGATAAGGCGTTTGCATAGTTTGTTGTCCTTTTGCTAATCGTTGAGCACGAAAAGCTTTATCTGCCGCTTCAACATCTGCTACTGTTTTTAGGCCTTTAAGATGCCAATCTCTTAAAATCGTATTTACATAATTCATATTTCTTGTGTTTTTCTCTAAAGCGATTTCCATAGCTTTTACAACAAGTTCTGCATTTAAATCATCTATCCATCCATGAATACCATCTGCGATATAAGGTGTAATGAATCCGAAGTTCTGCTCGTAAAAAGAAATTGGATTAACCTCAACAACATTTGCCGCGCTCGCGCGTTCTTCTTGTTGTTGTTGTTGTTGTTTTTCTTTTTCTTTTTCTTTTTCTTTTTGCCCACTTATCGTTGACGTATCGTGGCACGTATCGTTAACAGCAAGGAATTCTTCGAAAATAGCACGAATTTTATCGTTCTTAACTTTTGGAGTTACTAGATGAACTAGACTAATATCCGATACTCCATCAAGTTCTTTGCGCACACAATCTTCTATAGGTTTTCCACCTCTATTAAGGTTGTATTTCCCCCAATTGATGATAGCTAATTCACGTGTTTCTGCATTATACTTAACCAATTTATGATGGTTTTCAAAACGATCTAAGAGTGCGTTAACACTTTCCATGGAATACCCTAAGTCAAAAGCCATTTGCTTTTTCGTAATTTGATATACTCCAATTTGTGTAGTGCATGGATTAGTAAGAAGATACAGATTGAATAATTTATCTTCCGGAGTCATCTCCTCAATAACTTTTGCATCCTGCCAAAATGAAACTTGAACTGGTCTATAAACTGCCATATTATTCATCCTCCCGTTTACATATCGCAAATCCGTCCTCTACACGTAATAAACGATAATTCTTATATCCTGTTTTGAGATATTGCTTTACTAAGTAGATAAGGTGCTGCTCTGATGTCGATTGCTGAAGAAGTTTAGGATTCAGCAACACTCTATGTAATGATTTATCTAAAAGCATGCAACACACTCCATTGTTATATGACTTCTCATTTGGTATAATTACCCTAACTAAAATTATTAAAGCCATTTATTGATCTATCACTCTGCAAAGTGATAGATTTTTTATTTCTTTCGAGTAACTAATGAAGCATTGATTCCTCTCGCTTGAAAATCCGTTATGATTACACGGTAACTTTTCGATGCCTCATAATCTTGTTTTTCTTCACGAAGCTTCATGAAGTCTTTCGAACAACGAATTAATTCTTCGTCCCAGCGATCCGCTTCTTCCTTCGTTTGAGCGTTAAATACGTTGTGAACACAAGTCACCATACAATCATGTAACTCATTCGCAAACTCAAGATCCTTTGGAAGGACCAATTCAACTAAACGGTTATATTGAGTTTTCAAAGGTCTCACCTCTTTTCATTCTTCATTGATGCTGTACGCATCGTTACAACCAGAAAGGCTTATTGTAAGGGGATGGGAGGTAACAATCCCTTTCTGGTCATAACGACAAGCACAACGCTTGTCCAAATGATTTATATAATGTTATAATTGCTTTACGATATATTTGTTAGAGCTACTGTTGTCTAGGCGGTAGCTTTTTCTTTTGCCCATTTATGTTTTAAAACGAATGAGGCTTCAATGATTTTGATTCGAATACCAATTAATTTCTTATCTCTTTTTAATTCCTCTAAATTTTTATCCTCAGCAAATGTTTCCGCTATTTTAATTTCACCTGTTAGCTTTGCATCAAGACGAATTAACTCTTTATACTCTTCTAAACTAGGATTTATATAATCTACTGTCATTGTTAGTCCTCCTTACATTACTTTTGATAGCTTCAATAATTTATCAACGGAATGTACAACCACATTATCTGAAATCGCTTTTCTCAACCAGTTCCCTTTTACTTCTTCAAACAATCCGGGATGTACACCCTCTAATGATTGAATGACACATTGAGTCGCTTGTATCATGTCATATACCTCTTTAGCATGCTGCACGTATTCTTTTTTCTTTGAATCATTCATTTGCCAAGATCTTGTTGTGACTTGCAATTTCATAATCTCTTTTGCTGCTTTAATGCCGTCCTCAGCTTGCTTGATATAATTCATAAGCTGTAAGTTCACATCACTCGTTAAACGTGGATCAGTCGGCGGTAAACCAACACCATAGATATGTTTAATTGCCTGTTTATTTAGTGGCGCTTTCGTTGCATCACACCAATCCATCGCTAGTTCAAATGGAACTTGTGATGTACCAGCTTCAATGTTTTTCAAGCGTTCATATGTAATTCCGAGATGCACTGCAAGTCCTTTCTTCGTTTTTAATGTTTCATCTTCGCAACATTCTCTAGCTCCTTGCAATAACGCACCTATTGATGAATTACAATATATGCTTGTTCCCATACTTGTTCCCCTCCATATTAAGTTGTTAAAGTATTAAAATTATTAGTACATACATAACTCGTCTATTTTTTATGTAAGAAGAGAGAAATTAACTCTCAATATTTTTCTCTTGCATTTCACGAATAATGGCCCAACCAGCTAAATGCATTTCACGAATGATTGCATCTATCTCTTTCTTAGGTTTAGGTGGTGGAGCAACAATATTTACTTTTGTATTTCCAAACTGATAAGTTGCTGCATACTCTTCTTGGTGATTCATGCTGTCACCCCTTGAAGTGTTTTTTATATGTGTATGCTGCTGATCTACTGGTACAGCCATTTGAATTGCTGACATTATTCCACCCCTCTTGTACACCATGATTTACATTTTATCTAAAAAAATATCTTCAACTCGTTTGTTTAAAGCTTTAGCGATTCTGATTGCAGCCCCGACACTAGGCTGTACTTTTAAATTTTCAATATTAGATAGATAAGGCCTTGATACTTTTGCTTTTTTAGATAATGTGTCTTGTGACATATTCAATTGTTTTCGAGCCTTTGCTACATGATTCACTTAATCACCACCTTGTATTCATTTGATTACAATTCAAATTGTACTCCATTGAATACAAAACGTCAACCATGAAATACATTTTTTTTTTTAGCTTTTTTGTAAACGATAGATTACAATTGTATTCAAGGAGGAACATAATATGAAAACATTAGGTATGATAATACGTGAATATCGACAAGAACATAACTTGTCATTAAGGGATTTTGCTACACGCTGTCAGTTAAGTCACTCTTATATAGATAAACTTGAAAAAGGCATAGACCCTCGAAATGGTAAACCAGTAGAGCCAACATTAACAGTTATTGAACAAATTGCTCATGCAATACATAAAGATAAAACTGATCTACTGGAAGAAATCGGTTATCTAAACAAGCAAGGTAATATTAAATTATCTTCTCTTACAAAAAAAGAAGAGCGTGACATAGCAAAAGATTTAGAAAAAACATTGGAAGAACTAGAAAATAGTGAAGATGCTCTTATGTTTGATGGTGAACCTATCGATGAACATACAAAAGAAATGATACGCATTTCTCTTGAAAACTCAATGCGCATGGCAAAACAGTTAGCGAAACAAAAATTCACTCCTAACAAATATAAAAAAGATTGAATGGAGTGAATTTATGGACATCAAAGAATTCGTACTAAACATTACAGAAAAACACGGCACAACAAATCCATTTGAAATTGCTAAAAATAAAGAAATTATCGTGTTGTATGAAGACCTAGGGAATACTCTTGGCTTTTACAACACTTATAAACGCATTAAATTTATTCATATTAATAATCAAATTGACGAAACCACTCAACGCTTTGTTTGTGCACATGAATTAGGTCATGCTGTACTTCATCATAAAGCAAATACTCCTTTCTTACGTAACCAAACCTTCTTTTCGGTAGACCGTTTAGAAATTGAAGCAAATACATTTGCTGTAGAGTTGTTACTTACAGATGAAATGATTGCTACTTATGAAGATACTCGTTTGTCTATTCAAGAAGTTGCGGAGATTTATGGGGTTCCGGGAGGGTTTGCGCGCTTAAAAACATATAAAAATAATTAGAAAAAAATAAAGGAGCATATAATGAAGTTTTTTAAAACTAAATACATATTCTCATCAATAGTAATTTTATTCGTCCTTTCCATATTTATATCTTTGGTAGAAACACCAAAAGCTGAATATTCATTTGGATACATATTAGGACTTTCATTTTACTTGTTTCTAACATGGGGAATTTTTTTATCTGTTATTATCTTTTTAATAACATTGGTTATTGGAATTATACGAAAGAATAGAAAAGAAAGTCCTAAAAAGATGTTTATTACAAGCGCTATTTCAATCAGTACATCTGTTATTTTGTTTATATTGTTAGGAGTCGTTGCTATCATAACTGAAAATGTATCAGAATCGCTTAACGAAACCGAACAAAAATCTGTAGCTAGCGCATCCCAAAATAATTTAATTGTCGAAAAAACTATTGATGCTGGTGACTTTAGAATTTACCGTTCTTCAGAAGAAACTAGATGGATATTTTATGATAATGCTATGTTTGAAGATAATTTTGATGGTTTTAAATTTCAAATAAACCCTCTTGCTCTTTCAAATAAAAGTGAGTTTTACCAAAATAAATACTTAGGTGCTGTTGGAAGTTTATTTACTATAAGTAATGAATCCTCTTCAAACTTTAGATTTAATTCGACTGAATTACAGATAACTACTAACAAGAACCATCCGTTAAATCAAAATGATAATACAAATAAAATTAAAAATACTACCTTTAAACCTGGCGATAAAATCAACGACCCTAAACAGGGAATGATCACGTTTATATCAGATAGTACAGATTTAGAAACTGTTGATTGGGTAAATTTCAAATTTGAAATAGCACAATTAAATGAAAATGGAGATGTAGTAAAAAATAAAAAATACAATATAAAATTTAATATTACCAATCACTTTACAGATACTCAGACGGAAATTAAAAAGCCTGATCAAAATGAAGTAAGTCCTACCAAACCTTCTAACGGATCTTCTAATAGTACTTTATCTGGTACAAATGACAATAACAAACAAATTAAAAAGTACTCATTAGAATCCGATATTACTAGTTTGATCGAAGATAAAATTACAAATGCCGAGATTGACAAGATTGAGGTAAATGAGCACTTAGGTACACAAGAAGACGGTGATTACATCGCTTTAATTCACCTAAAGTTTAAACCTAAAAATTCTAATGAAACAACATTAAAGTTAATTGATCTTTACAACAATGAAATCGGTGCACAACTCGCTAAACAAAAAGAAATCCAAGAGGTAACAATTTTTTGGGAAGCACCTTATATCAAAGAGGATATGAATATTGTAAAAGCAAATCTTCAACGAAATGGAGACAATATGATTTTCAACAATACTTGGATTGCTCCATTAATGAAATAAAATATCATTTTTATTAAGTCCCTTCTTGGGACTTTTCTTTTGTCATTTATTACATTTACTTCTTTATCCTATTTCCTTTTTGTATAATGGATATTAATTAAGACCTGCGGTAGTATGTCAACTGAAAAACAACAGAATTTTTAGTTATCAAAGTACTATTTATTTAAAAAAGACA
>NZ_JAQFUL010000134.1:0-8104 GCF_027716265.1 Bacillus cereus group sp. Bc031 | reverse complement strand
AAAGTACATTACGTGTTTTTTAGTTTGTTTGAACGAAAGTTCATTTTGTTTTCGTTCTTAAGTTGATGGGCATGTGTTTTTACCCAAAACTTTCAATATCATATATAATCTTGAAATAATATGAATTTTTCAGTGAAGGACGGGAAAGAGATGGTCAGATTTCTTGGTGTTATTATTGGTTCTATTATTATTGCGATTGCCTTTAATCTTTTCCTTATCCCCCACAAAATTTTAAGTAGTGGAATTGGCGGAATTGCTATTATTTTAGGGATTGTAACTCCTGTAAACACAGGTATTATTAACTTTGTATTAAACTTACCTATCCTTATTTTAGGATACATAGGTCTTGGAAAAAAAGTCATTTTTAACACGATTGTCTCTGTTATTGTATTATCTGTTGCATTATACTATGTTCCAGTGAAAGTCGTAGCAACA
This sequence comes from Bacillus cereus group sp. Bc031, assembly GCF_027716265.1. Lineage (NCBI taxonomy): Bacteria > Bacillati > Bacillota > Bacilli > Caryophanales > Bacillaceae > Bacillus > Bacillus cereus group sp. Bc031. The sequence continues at coordinate 7,669 of NZ_JAQFUL010000134.1, read as the reverse complement.
GATCCACTTTTATCATCTATCTTTGGTGGTGTTATTGCCGGAGCTGGTATCGGTCTTGTTTTTAACTGTAATGGATCAACTGGTGGATTTGATATTATCGGTATGTTGTTATCTCGCAAAAGAGATATTAAACTTGGCGGATTCCTTATTATTTTAAATGCAGTCGTTGTAATCATTGCAGGATTCTTCTTCACTTGGGATGTTGCTCTTACAAGCTTACTTTCGATTTATGTAACTGGTAAAGTTATTGATGCTATTCATACGAAACATCGGAAGGTTACACTTATGATTGTAACAAATGAAGCAGAAAAAATGAAAAAACAACTTCTTTCAACTGTTGTACGTGGCATTACATTACTTGATGGCGAAGGTGCTTATTCTAGCGAAAAGAAACGTGTACTTATGACAGTCATTTCTCGTGAAGAATTAGCAAGTATGAAATTAACAATTTCTGAAATTGACCCTCATGCATTTGTTAACATTACAGAAACGGTTGAAGTATTAGGATTGTTTAGAAAAGGTTAAAAAACTAGGTGGATTTCCACCTAGTTTTTATTTTCCATAAATTCAATTCGATTTCCGAACGGATCTGACACATAAAATCGAATTACATCTGGTCGTGCATGATCATCTATTACTTCAATGCCTTGCTGTATTAACGCTTGTTTAAATTCATCTATGTTTAAAACATAAAAAGCCGGATGTGCCTTTTTAGCTGGGGTAAAGTTTTGCTCAACTCCGATATGAATCTCTTGATTTCCACACTTAAACCAGCACCCACCGCGCTTCTTTAATTCCTCTGGCTTTGGGATTTCCTCCATACCAATTTTATTACTATAAAACTCTCGCGCTTCTTCTTCACACCCTACAGGCGCAGCTACTTGTACATGATCGATCCCTTGAATATAAGTTCTCATTTTCTCTCCCCCTCTTCTACCCTAATGTTATAAGGAAAACCTACTCCTGTAACTTACAAATGATTTATAAAACAATATAAGCTCCCCTTATTACCACCCTATACGTACTTTTCCAAAATAAAGAAAACAAAATTTATTATATAACTTCCATTTTTTATAGAAATACACGTTACATCTATATTATAGTTATGAATAGACAAATCTTTTTAGATGCTATTTGTACGGAGGAACTATTATGAGTCGTAAAAAATATTCATCAACTCAAAAAAAACGTCATCCGAACATTTCTAGACGTTTGCGAAACCATATACAAGATCGTTCATTAGCAGAAATGTACGCATCTCTGTTCGAACACAACCCTGATGGTATTATTTCATTAAATTTAGAGGGAATTATTATACACACTAATCCTTCTGCTGAAAGAATACTAGGTTACACTTCTTCAGAATTAGAGCGAAAAAGCATTACCTCGATTTTAGAAGCTCATATTTCTGAGCAAGTATTACAAAATATAAAGAATACGGAAGCGGATAATCAACAAGAGTATATTTTATCTATTTATCATAAAGATGGATTCTTATTAGATGTCGTGACAAAACTAGTTCCTATTTTTGTCCAAAATCGTCTAACTGGCGTATATGCCATTATGAAGCCTCTTGAAAAATCAGAAAGAATTGAGAAAAAGCTGAAAGAAAGTGAGAAGAGATTACGCACATTAGTAAACTCCATGCCTGCGTTTGTTATATTTAAAGATCATGAAGGGCGCTGGCTTGAGGCAAATGACTACGCACTTTCTTGCTTCAATTTCCATCATGTACCTTACCACGGAAAAAAAGATAGTGAACTCATTCAATATAATGAAGCGTACCGAGAAGCTTTTTTACATTGTGAAGAAGTCGATGAATTAGCATGGCAACAAAGACAAATTCTTCATGGTGAAGAATTTATTATTCATAGAGATGATTTCGACCTAATCTTAAGTATATCGAAAGTTCCTCTCTATCACCCTGACGGCTCCCGTAAAGGTCTTATCGTAATGGGAAGAGATATTACTGAGCTAAAGGAAACGGAAAAGTTATTACGAAAATCTGAAAAGCTCGCAGTAGTCGGACAACTGACAGCTGGAATTGCTCATGAAATTCGAAATCCACTCACTTCTCTAAAAGGTTTTCTAACATTGCTACTTCCTGAAATAAATGAGGAGCAGAAGTGGTATATCGATGTTATGTTAAGTGAAATTTCACAGATGGAATCTATCACGAGTCAATTTATGGCGATGTCTAAACCACAAGTATTAGCAATCCAAACTTGTAACATACAAACTTTAATTGAAGAGGTAGTTACATTTATTTTACCAACCGCAATTATGCATAGCGTTCATATCATTATGGATCATTTTGATTACGTATATGACATTCAATGTGACGGTAACCAATTAAAACAAGTTTTTATAAATATATTAAAAAATGCGATTGAAGCAATGCCAAATGGCGGAAATATTTTCATCCAAACAAAACCATTAGAGGGTAATTTCATCTTAATACGGATCATCGATGAAGGTTGCGGTATCCCAGAAGATCGTATCTCCCGTTTAGGCGAACCTTTTTATAGTTTAAAAGAAAAAGGCACAGGGCTAGGATTAATGATGTGTTACAAAATAATTGAAGAACATCATGGTAAATTACACATTTCAAGTGAATTAAATAAAGGTACGGTCGTTGATATTCACCTACCACTTTCTTCACCTCACCTTGCAATCCAGTCTTAAATAATAAAAGAAGCATCTGCTAACGATTAGCAGATGCTTCTTTTATTATTTATACTTATAGAACTGTTTTTCCATACCATTCTTTTGCTTTTTCTACTTCACCCATCGTTAATTGATGTCCTCTATTTTCCCAATGCATTGTTACATTAGCGTTTGCATTTTCTAATAGTAGCTTCAATTCCTCTGACTCAGAAGATGAACAAATTGGATCATTTGTCCCAGCAGCAATAAACACGGATTTCCCAGCTAAATTAGGCAATTGTGTTCCTCTTCTAGGCACCATTGGGTGATGAAGCACAGCACCTTTTAACGCATTTTCGTAGTGGAATAATAAGCTTGCCGCAATGTTTGCTCCATTTGAATAACCGATAGCTACAATGTTGTTTCTATCAAATTCATATGTTTTTGCAGCTTCATCTAAAAACTCATTTAATTCCTTCGTACGGAAAATAAGATCCTCTTCATCAAAAATACCTTCTGCTAATCGGCGGAAGAAACGTGGCATCCCATTCTCTAATACATTTCCCCTAACGCTTAATACCGACGCTTCCGGATCAATTATTTCTGCAAGTGGTAATAAATCTAATTCATTACCACCTGTGCCATGAAGTAATAACAACACTGGTTTTGACGTATCTTTTCCTTTTTGAAAAACATGTTTCATCATAATCCTTTTCCCCTTTCAATCACTTTAATCTAAATTTCTCACTTCAAATGGTAAAAGCGTTTGTTCAATCTGTTTTCTATGTTGTTCATATTGTTCCGGTAACTTTAATTCCTCACCCATCGTCTCTAACGATTCATCATGAGCGAAACCAGGAGGATCTGTTGCAATTTCAAATAAAATTTCACCGTGTTCTCTAAAATAAATTGCGTTAAAATAATTTCGATCTTGTACAGGAGTTACGTGGTATCCAAAACGGGACACATGCTCTTTCCAGTCTAGCTGATCAGCATCGTCACTCGCTCTCCAAGCAATATGATGAACTGTACCAACACCCATTTGACCGCGTCCGATTGTCGATAATTTCAAATCAATAATATTGCCAATATTAGCAGAAGAACGGAATCGAACAAATTCACCCTCTTCTCCAATTTTCTCAAGACCCATGATATGTTCTAACAGTTCAGCAGTTTTTTGAGGCTGCGTTGATAAAAGAACTGCACCGCCAAATCCTTTAATTGCTACTTCTGGCGTAACTTCCCCAAAAGTCCAATTATTTAATTCGCCTTCTTCTCTTTCTACTAATTCTATATGCAAACCATGTGGATCATCAAATTCTAAGTACTGTTCCCCAAATCGAGTCATTTTTGTATACGAAACATCGAATTTTTCTAATCTATTTTCCCAAAACTCCATTGCCCCTTTTGGTACAACATAAGAAGTGATTCCTACTTGACCGTCACCAATAACTCCTTGACGAGCACCTGCCCATGGGAAAAACGTAATAATTGTTCCCGGTTTTCCTCCTTCATTACCAAAATAAAGATGGTACGTACCTGGATCATCAAAATTCACTGTTTGTTTCACTAAACGTAAACCTAACACACCAGCGTAAAAATCTACATTTTCTTGTGGATGCCCTACAATCGCTGTAATATGGTGGATGCCCATTGTTTTCTTTTCCATTTCTTCCACTCCTTTTTTATTCCATTATAAAAATTGCTTTACATTAAGATTCATTATTCATTTTGTCCATACTGACTAGTAAAATCCGTCATGATAATTTTATCTCGAATTCAAGATATCGATTTTAAAATTACACATTAACTTCCAGTTCCTTAAATTATCTCAAATTCGAGATAATTATTAAAAAAATATTTAATCCATTTGAAATCTTTATTCAAAGTACAAATTAACTCGAACTCAAATTTATTATAAGTTACTTACTTTTAGTTGTCAACAAGTTCCTTATTTTCATTTTAAATAAAAAGAGAGTAAACGCCAGTTTCGTTTACTCTCTTCGCTAATCATTTCGTTTCTTCTTCCAGCACTGCTTCCATCTCATTAAATTCACGATGAATTGCTTTAACTGGTTCTTTCGTTAATAAACTTATAACAATCACAGCTAATAAGCTACAGAAGAATCCAGGTACCATTTCATACATAGTCGCTTTTAAACTTGGAATTTGTACCCAAGTAATTACAACTACTGCACCAACAATCATCCCAGCAAGAACGCCCCATTTGTTCGTTCTCTTCCAATATAAACTTAATAAAATGGCAGGTCCGAATGCTGAACCAAATCCTGCCCAAGCATAACCGACGAGTGTTAAAATTGTATCACTTGGATGATACGCTAAAACAACTGCGATCATAGCTACTACTAAAACTGACAGTCTACCGATAAATACAAGTTCTTTATCACTTGCGTTACGACGGAAAAATGTTTTATAGAAATCTTCCGTTACTGCACTTGAAATAACAAGTAATTGCGAGGAAATACTACTCATAATCGAAGCCAAAATAGCTGATAATAAAAATCCAGTAATGTACGGATGGAATAAAATATTTGAGAATGTTACAAAGACCATTTCCGGATCTTGTAATGTCGCATTATTTTTAGCGTAATAAGCAATACCAACTAGACCAGTAAGCATTGCACCTATAATTGAAATCGTCATCCAACCGATACCGATTCTACGAGAAGTTTTCAAATCTTTAATAGAGGTAATTGCCATAAAGCGGACAATAATATGTGGTTGACCAAAATACCCAAGACCCCATGCTAAAAAGGAAATAATACCAAGAATTGTGGTCCCTTTAAACATATCTAAATGCGATGCATCAACTTGCTTAATCGTATTGAATGTTTCTGTTACACCACCGACATCTGTAAAAGCAACAATTGGTACTAATACGAGAGCAATAAACATAATACACCCTTGCACAAAGTCGGTCCAACTTACTGCTAAAAAACCACCGAATAGTGTATAAGCAACTACGACACCAACAGTTACAAATAAACCAATTTTATAATCAAGGTTGAAAGAATTTTCAAACAAACGTCCACCTGATACTAAACCAGCCGACGCATAAAATGTAAAAAATACTAAAATGACGATAGCGGAGACAAAACGAAGTATTTTCGTACGATCTTTAAATCGATTCTCTAAAAAGTCTGGAATCGTAATTGAATCATTAGCCACTTCTGTATACGTTCGCAAACGCGGGGCAAGAATTAAATAGTTTACATAAGCACCTATTAATAAACCTATCGCAATCCACACACTTGATAACCCTGTCGCATACATCGCACCAGGTAATCCCATTAGCATCCAACCACTCATGTCAGAAGCACCAGCTGATAAAGCTGTAACTGCTGGACCGAGTCCCCTTCCGCCTAACATATAATCTGATAAATCGGATGTCTTCTTATAAGACCAATAACCGATATACAACATACCTGCCATATAAATAGCAAGCGAAACCATAATCTCAATCTTCACCAAATCTCTCCCTTAGTTACATAAGCCATTCAAAATTTCGAAAAATGACTTTTTCTATTTTCTTGTTTTCGCTTATGGTTCCCTACCTTAACAAACATTTTTTGTTCTTTCAAGTGAACAGGTGTTTTTTACTGCATGTGAAAACCTTCATAAACGCCTTTATCCCAGTGGATTACCCGGTTTTTAAAAGAAATTAAAGTAAAAATATTCAGAAAATAAAACACCTATTTTTTTAATAAAAATAAGCCATACAAATGTATGACTTTTAATCTATTAAACATAGCTTACTTCTATTTACTAGTAGGAAACAATTCTGAGAGAGGAACTATCCCTCCCATCTCATCTTTAAATACAATATGCTCCCTCGTTAAATGACGCGGACTCTTTACTCCCGCTGCTGCTGCTAACGAAAACAAACTATATCTCATACTAATAATATAATTCATAACTCGCTACTTCTTCTCATACGGATCTAACGCTTTTTGATAGTGCGGATTCGTCGTGGCCACACCAGATGGACATTGGCCAGAGTTACATTGAAGCGCCATAATACAACCGCTTGCCATCATAAAACCACGTGCCGAGTTTACAGCATCTGCACCAATCGCTAAAGCAATTGCCACTTTATCTGGTGTAATTAATTTCCCCGAGGCAAACACTTTGAATTTATCACGAACACCATACTGATTCGCTGTATCAATACATGTCAGTAACGCTGGAATAAGCGGCATCCCCATACTATCTGCCATCGATTTATATGTTGCTCCTGATCCACCTTCTGAACCGTCAATTGTAATAAAATCCGGATAGATATTTAACTCTTTCATCGTTTTAAATAAATCTTCCAACGGCTCCTGCTGTCCAATTACAATTTTCATACCGATTGGTTTCCCGCCAGTTTCTTGCAAACGCTGAATAAAATAAAGTGTATCTGCCGCATTGTTCAAAAATGAAAATCGATTCGGAGAATTAATCGTTTCTCCTACTCGTACATTCCGAACAGAAGCAATTTTCTCATTTACTTTTTGCCCCTCTAAATGACCACCACGTATTTTCGCACCTTGCCCAAATTTCAATTCAAATGCTTTAATATTACTTTCTTTCACTTTCTCCATAAATTTCTCCATTGAAAAATTCCCGTCCTCATCACGGTATCCAAATAGTCCTGGACCAATTTGCGCAACGATATTCGCCCCTGTATGTAAATGTTCTGGAATAACGCCACCTTCACCAGTATTAATCCACGATCCGCCTGCCATTTTCGCTCCAAAGCCGCTCGCTAAAATATAATTTTCGCCAATCGCACCGTAAGAAGTTGCTGATGCCCCAAACATGCCATACAGTTTCCACGGATATTTACGATTTTCGCCGACGATAATTGCATCGTCTTCTTCGTATAACCAAAGATTCGTTGTATCCGCTGTCAATTTTTCTCTTCTTGAAAATAATCCTTCTTTATGTAAAATGTACCCTATAGAATAGACACTTAAAAAAAAGTCTATTCTATAGGGTCTTTCTTGTATAATGAGAGAAA